>JACETE010000068.1 GCA_013911465.1 Candidatus Poseidoniales archaeon | reverse complement strand
AACCTGTACTGCATCGGTTGAGACTTGCATTGCAGTATCAGCAGCAAATCGCTTTGCATGAGCTGCTGATTCAGTATTCTTGATGCCAGCATCTGCATCTGCTGCTGATTTCCATGTCAGCATTCGACTGGCTTCGATGTTGGTCTTCATATCAGCAAGCATGAATTGAATGGCTTGATGTCGATGAAGGGGTTTACCGAAGGTCTGTCGCTCATTGCTGTACTGGAGTGCGTGCTCATATGCTGCTCGGGAAAGGCCTGTAGCATGTGCAGCGATGTTTGGTCTACTAAGGTCAAATGCACTCATAGCATTCATCCAGCCTCCGGATTCACTCTCACCAACCAATTGGTTTGCAGGTACACGGACGTTGTTGAACGTAATGCTTCGTGTATCGCTACAACGTTGACCCATGTTGGTTTCTTTCTTCCCTAAGGAAAGCCCATCTGCATTTGATTCGACAATGAATCCTGACATACCTTTGTATCCAGCATCTGAATCCGTTTTGGCAAGAACGAAGAAGAAGTCAGCATAACCTGCTCCAGTAATCCACATCTTTGAGCCGTTGATAATGTAATCATCACCATCTCGTACCGCGGTCGTTTGAATGGCAGCCACATCAGAGCCTGCTCCTGGTTCAGTCACTGCGTACGATGCAAGTGCACCCTCTTCTGCAACCTTACGAAGCCAGATGTTCTTCTGATCCTCCGTTGCACCTGTGATAATCGGAGCACATGCGAGAGCTGTTGCATATGCTGCGGTTGCGAATCCTGGATCTCCCCAAGCAAGTTCTTCATTGACAAGGACTTCTTCCATACAACCAAGCCCTGGGCCTCCGTATGCCTCAGGTATGTGGAGATTCAATAGGCCCATCTCATGAGCAAGTTGGATGGTCTCTTTTGGATAGATGGATTCTTCATCCCAATGTTCTGCATGTGGACGGATTTCATCTTGAGCAAATTCACGAGCAAGTTCTCGCAACATCTCTTGCATTTCGTCCAACTGGAAGTCGACCATGATGTGCCCACACGGAGGTCGGACATAAGTCTTGATTTTCAAACAACTCAACGATTGAGTTGGAGGACGACCAAGAATGCAATGTAAAACAACACCAAACAGAACCCTTCCCAACGCTCGAAACGATAGGTCCTACGCATGAAGAACAAGGCAAGGAGCACGCCAAGAACAGTTGCAGGCGCAATGACCTCCATGGTCAGACCGTTATCATCTTTCGAGATTTCCAGTGGATTAATCATGGATGCAATTCCTATTGAGAGAAGAGGATCGGTAATGTTCGAACCAATCAGTGTTCCAATTGCAACTCCTTTGCTTCGTTTTGCTGCCATGAGAGCAATCGTGAGTTCAGGCAGGGATGTTCCAATTCCAGATACTGTTGTCCCAACGACGGAATGCGGTACATCGAGGCGAATCGCCAAATCATAGGCTTGTTCAACCAAGATATTTGCAGCGTAGACTGCAAAGGCAAGCCCCAAGAAAATCATGATCATATAGGCAGTTGAACTCCAGTTTGAGCCGCGTATTTCGTATTCTCCTGCATCTTCAACTTCTTCTTGACGAATTGCTTCACGTTTCATCAAAAGCCAAACAATGTAAACGACATACAATGAAGCAAGAATTGCACCCTCCCAGCGTTCAAGGACATCACCAGTCCACACAAAGAACAACAGCAGCATGACTGCAAGAAGCATGATGACTCCATCACGATTGAGCCAAGAAGGGCGTACTTTCACAGAGCGAGTCATGACGACGATACCGAGGATAAGGGTAATTTGAACCAAGACAGAACCGAGGATGCTGCCAATCGCAAAGTCGGATGCCCCTGCCTTACCTTGACTTGCTTCATATGCTGCACTTCCCGATACGAGAATCTCAGGGAGCGATGTACCAATCGATACAATCGTTAATCCGATGACAATTTCAGCAATTCCTGCTCTCCGAGCAAGACCTTTTGCACCTTCGATAAAGAAGTCTGCACTCGTGATCAATAAACCCAGTGAGAGCAAGAGAATACAACTTACAACCCACATGGAGTTCGATGTACCAAGATACTTCATCAAGACGATTGCAAGGAACAATGCGCCTGTAATGAGCATCGCATTGAAATGGATAAGTTGAGGAATGCCCATCAACTCATCCTTCTGCTCCATAGTCTCCCCATGAGTTATGGGTCTTGATGCTTCCTTCCTTCTATGGACGTAAAGATGATGTTCTTTGCCACATTCGTCCAAGCGATGTGGAGGCGTGGAAGTATTGAGGCAATAGGAACCTTTGTGATGGTTTTTGTTGGCTGCGGTAGCGTTGCATTGGAACGCTCTCCACTGGAAATCTCACTTTCTTTTGGAGCGATTGTAGCCCTCGTCATCATCGCAATTGGACGTTGGAGTGGAGCTCACATTAACCCAGCTGTTTCGATTGCGTTTTACTATCGAGGAGATCTCTCATCACAAGACACAGTCGCCCACGTATTTGGCCAACTTTTTGGGGCACTTTTGGCAGGTCTTGCTCTTGGTGGAGCGGGTCCGACAGTACGCAACACATCCTGGATTAGTTTGATCGGAATTGAGATTTTCATCACCTTTGCATTGATGGCATCGATTCTTCTTATTATTCGTAAAACAGACCAATGGATACCAATTGCAATCGTGGTAGGTTCCAGCGTCGCCGTTCTTGCTTTTTTGTTTGGAGCATATACCGGGGCTAGTATGAATCCAGCACGAACATTTGGACCGAATCTCATCTCTGGTGATGGAGCAATGATCCCTCTCTATTTCATTTGCACAACAATTGGAGCGTTGTTGGCAGTCCGAGTCGAACGCCTCATTCGAACAACTTCTGAATGACGCTTGTAACGTGCTCGGACGAAGGAATGGTATGATTTTCCAACGGAGGCGAGAACGGAACTGGTGTATCTATTGCGCCGATAACGACCGGTTGGGCTTCGAGTTGGTAAAACGTTGATTCCAAGATTCTTGATTGAACAGTGTGACCAAGACCACCATGCCACTGCCCTTCTTGTAGAACAACAAGACGTCCCGTCTTTTGTACAGATGCGATGCAAGATTCTGCATCGAAGGGTAAAAGGGTTCTCAAATCGATTATTTCTACCTCGATACCTTTGGTCGAGAGTTCCTCTGCTGCTTCAGCGGCAATGTGAACCATCGCACCCCACGTTACGAGTGTGACATCATCACCCTCTCGAATCTTGGATGCTTTTCCAATTGAATGACGTTCTCCCTTTTCTATAGAGTCATGGACAGATTGCGTGTCGACCTTTTGATTGATGTTCTTACCCCATCCGGTTTTTCCGCCTCGTAAGCCATACAATCCAATGTGCTCAAGGAAAAGAACAGGGTCATCAAGATGAGCCGCTTCAATCAACAAATCGTACGCATCCTGTGGCGTTCCAGGTGCGAGAACAACCAAACCAGGATCGTTGGCGAACCAGGATTCAATCATGTTTGCATGGAACGGTCCAGAGCGTGTTCGGGCTCCAAGTGGAACGCGAATGGTCATTGGACAATCAGCACCCCATCGCCATCGTAACATTGCGGCATTGTTGACAAGCGCATTGAAACCGAGTGCTGCAAATCCTCCAAATTGAATTTCGACCATCGGTCGCATTCCGGACAGTGCAGCCCCAACACCTGAATGAACAATGATTGCCTCACAAAGAGGCATGTCGACCAATTTTTCTTGATGCCCTGCGTTCTTCAGGGCCATGTTCATGCCAAATGCACCAGCTACTTCCATATCTTCGCCAATGAAGACACAATCATCACCAAATGTGTTGGCAATATCAACCATGGCTTGCTGAATAGCTCGAGCATAGGTCCAACCACCGGATTCGGTATAGTTCAATGGTTGATGAAGAGCAGATGGATGTGCATTTGAGTGCCCACTTATTGCTTCAAGATGATCGTGATGTGTCCGGGCATCATGGAGCGTAGTAACGCCTTTAGTGACCGATTCGGGTTCAGGCCAGCCCATCTCCTCAACCGTTTGTCGAGCTTCATCAACGTGACCTTGTTCTTCGGATTCCATCGCCAAAAGTTCACTTTCATCAACACCAAGGGTCAACAACAATTCACGATGTGAAGGTATTGGGTCTTTGTCGGCCCAATATTCAAGCAACTCCCGATCAACATAGCCAGGTGGAGTACCAGTCTCTGAACCAAGATAGAGATCGTCATGGTGATGTGCATGGCCGCATCCACGCATTGTTTCGACGTGAATCATGGTTGGACCGCCTCCTTCGAGACCAAATTCTCGTGCCGTTGCAACGCTTGCATGCCATGCAGCTGGGTCCGAACCATCGATGGTCCAACCAGGGAATCCCATAGCAGCAGCTTTGTCAGCCCACAATTCAACACCCGACTGATGCGCAGGAGGTGTATCGAGAGCGATTTGATTGTTCTGAAGAATATAGCAGATTGGCAAACCTCGAGCCCCGGCAAGGTTGAGCGCTTCCCAATATTCACCCGAAGAAGAAGCTCCTTCACCAATACAAGCAATGTGGAATCGGCCAAGAGATTGTTTCCAACCTGCAAAGGCAAGCCCTGTCATGGTAGCGCTTGCGATGGGGAGAGGAGCTGTTGGAGGAAGGACTCCTACGTGCCATGCTCCGATGTGCAAATCTCGTCCTCCTGCCCCTTCATGACCACCGTTCTGGTTCGAACCAGCTTTACCCATTTGAGCAGCCATAACATCAACCACGGTATCACCCATCGCTAGTGCCAAACCTACATCTCGAATCATTGGAGCAACCAAGTCCCCATCGTACCCATTACCCGGAGTATGTGATTTGTCCGGATCTTCTGCTCGCTTCAATGCAGTAGCTACGGCAACCACCCCTTCTTGCCAAGTTGAACGGAATCCTTTACCGCCAAATCGGGAACCGTCTGGCGCTTCCATGCCCGAAAAGAAGACTTCTTTGAGATGAGCATCCATGGTGCGTGTTCTCGTCATCAGGCGTTGCCATTCCATCCGTTGCTCCATTGTAGTGGACATGTAATGAGCAAGTCGGCGTAGACACAACCGAAGATCGATGATGAGATGAGCAATCCTTCGTTGAAGATGTTCGTCAATACTTCGACGTGGCATGACTTCCTGATCGAGTATGGACGAAATCTTGTGTGAATTCTGGGCTTCAAATCCTCTTTTGAACGCATCAATAAATCGTTCGCTGAACGCATTCCAAGATTCACCATCAAAGGAATGTTGACCGTCGACATGGAGATGATCCCAAACGTTTGCAGCCAAGAAAACATGGCCTTCATGACGCTCGGTAAAGAAACGCATCACTTCCACTCGTGCTGCATCAACAAGAAGCGGTTGCGAAAAGGTAAGCGCTCCGCTTGGCGTCCATTCAGCACCGTGAATCACTGGTTGTGCACCTTGTGTCATGACCCCGCCCCGTACTTGGGAGGGAACACCTTGTTTCAAGGCTATGGATTCGAACGGATGGGAAAATTGTTCACTCTTCTTCGCCAATCGCATCTTTGAGTACACGAATCGACGTTCGAGTGACAATGACTGTTGCGATAACTGTCGCTATAATTCCCAGAAGTAACATCGCTAAGCCACCTGTCGAGTGGGTTAATCCAGCCATGCCTGAACGACTGAGTGCTATCGAACCAAGTGCGTGACCGTAGTATGCATAGATGAGGCAATAGACCAAACTCGATGTGTTTGATACAAGGAAAACTCTCAACGATACCGGTGTCGCTGACATAATGTAGTTCAACCATTCATCGGGAAGAATTGGTGAAAGACGCACTAAGATGGATATTCGCATTGCATCTTCACCAAGAGCAGATTCGATGTTGACCATTCGCTGATCGTTTTTGATCGCTTCCTGTATCGATTCTCGAAACAACCACCTACCCAAAACAAAGGCAATTAATCCACCGATCATGGATGCAACAAAATTGACCGCAACCGCAATCCAAAACGGGAAAATAGCGCCTGCACCTACCTTGACAAATGGAGTAGGGAGAAGGAGAACAATCGCCAATGAAAGCGCAATTGTAAACAGCACTGGAGACCATATTCCAAACCCTTTGAACCAATCGATAATGTCCACAGCGTCTTGGAACAAAAAGTAACCAGCAACACCGCACAACACCAGAGCAAGGAGCCCAAACAACGCCCGCCATCGATAGACTTGGACGGTCTGTTGTTTCATACGTTGAAGATTCTGGCGCCCATCAATGAGATGAAGTTCCGACGGCCGTGGTAATTGTGAAACCGACGGTCGTGGGAGTTTCTTCAACCAACTCACTCCTCTTCGGATTCAGGTAAGGATGAAAGAACATCACCAAGCATTTCCGCAGCATCTTCGATTCGAGTCATTAATGTGAGATCTGCAACCGCTCCAGGACGTCCAAGGTCCCACATTAGCTCATGAACCATTTCTGTAGTTAATCGTGTCATTCGAAGAACCTGTGGATCAATTCTATCCATATCATCTTCTGGTAACAATGCAATCTGTTCAGGAACTTCGTCGAGAATGTCATCCATCTTGGATTCTATTTCTGTAGCAATGTTCGCAGCCTGTTGTTCAAGAATAGATTCCATTCCTCCTGAGGAAATCGGTGTTGGCTGGGCATTGATATCTCCCAGTGACTTCTTTTTCTTTAAGTCCTCAAAGGATGGGCCTTTCGCATCACCACCTTCTTCCCCTTCCTGAACAAGGCGATTGAGAGCCAAGCGTAAGAGATTGGAGAGATCGGTTGCTTCCAAATCGAGGTCAACATCCATACCCTCTTCGCCCATTTGGACAAGAATCTCATTGATGAATGACTCATTGATTCGATCTGGCCCTACCAATCCTTTGAGCATTGGAAGAGCCCAACCTCCTCCGCCGGCCATCACCGCGACATCAAACGAACCACCCGTTGAATCAAAGGATACATCAGCGGGAGGAGGAACAAACTGTTTGCGGCTGTGTTTCCATAACTGATCGACGAGTTCCTTCATGTCGACTGGCTTTCCAATAACCTCGTGAATTCCTGCTTTCGCGGCCATCAGCATGAACTCGGGTGATGTTGAACGTGATAGAAGGACGATTCGACACTTGAATGCAAACTCAGGATCTCCCATCAGACGTTGTGATGCATCGATTGCATCACCTGATTTCCATTCACCATCCAAAAGCACAACTTCGGGCATTACGGCGAGTGCAGTACCTTCTGCTTGACGTAGCGTTCCTGCGCGAGTAACATCAAATCCTTCACGCTCAAGCGTTGATGCGAGAAGGGTACGACGACCCTGATTCTCGTCAGCAACGATGACTTTTCCCATGATGACCGTGATGAAACGAGGGCTTCGGCTCTTTGAACCTCACCCTCAATTCAGCCATGGACAATGTCTTCTGGAGCAATTTGGGCCCAAGCCATGATACCGCCTGTAAGATTAAACAAACGCGTTGAATCGATT
>JACETE010000067.1 GCA_013911465.1 Candidatus Poseidoniales archaeon | reverse complement strand
TTCGAACCCCGTCGGGCCCGCCTACTGCGTTGCAGGACAACGTTGGGGGCAGTGCGGGGTGAAGTTGGATGGTAGTAAAGAGCGCAACGAAAAAACGGTTAATTGAACTTGGCGTCTCGGACGAATACGCCCACAAATTAGCCACGGACCGAAATATGGCTGACATCAAAAGTATGCCTGCCGATGAAATTGCTAAAATCCTCGGAATTGCAAAAGACAGCGAATCTTTCACCAAAATCATGCAGATTATTGCCGACCAAGGCAATCGTCGATCTCGAATCAAAAAGAGCAAGAAAATCACAATTTCCTCGAAAGCTCTCGATGAGTTTGATCGTCCAGAAGTATCGATCCGATTTAACCCACTCAATCACGAACTCGTCCCTCACCAAGAACTCCTTGGGGATGCGAACATCAGCGAGAAGGAACAATACAATGTCGAGCGAGATGAACTCTCTCCATGGGGTCTTGAAGAACTCGATGAAGATGGCGAGCCTCGACTTGCCAAGGAATTGCTTCCAAAGGTATTGATCTCAGACCCAGTCGTTCAAGCAATCAAGGAAGCTGCTGAAATTATCGACAACGCTGCACTCGCAGCGAACCCAGACCATCGTCCACTCGCCGCAGGATGGATCGCCGACCGAGTACTCAAGGTCGTTCGCCGTTCAAAGTCTGCTGGCACCGCAGTTGCCTACCGCCTTATCGTGGAGGGCAGCTGAACCTGGAGTTGATATCATGCAAGAAATAATTGAATCCTTTTTCCGAGAACGAAGCCTTGTCAACCATCAACTCGCGTCGTACAACGACTGCATTCCATCAACGGACAATCAAATGTCACGCATGGAACGAATCATTCAAAACATTCGTGTTGGTACAGACGAAGAGATTGTCGACGACCTTGGTGGTTACATCAAGCTTGACGTCGCAGACCAAGAAATCGTCATCCGAATGAAGAACATCACACTCGGGGCTCCAAACATCCGTGAAGCGAACGGCTCTTACCACAACGCTTCCCCTATGGAATGCCGTCTCCGAAAGTTGACGTACCAATCTCCAGTAACCATTGACTTCACCATTTACCGCAACGGTGTTGCTTCCTTCCCAGAAGAAGGCGTTCAAGTTGGTGCTATTCCGATCATGGTTCGCTCAAAGCGATGCCACCTTCACCCAAGTCACATTGGCGACAGCCGCACCCTTGAGCCTGCTAAGTCCCCTGAGGACGCAGCACTTCTAGCAGATCTCTTGCGAGGAAAGGGCGAAGACCCTCTCGACCCAGGTGGCTACTTCATCATCAACGGAACAGAGCGTGTCCTCATCTCAATGGAAGACCTTGCTCCAAACCGAGTTACAGTTGAAATCAACAAGCGAACTGCAAAGCGAACTGAAGTTGCTAAGATTTTCTCGCAAAAGAACGGTATGCGCAAGCCTCTCACCGTTGAAAAGCGACGCGATGGAATGCTCATGGTCAAGGTGAGTACTGCTGGTACCACTCCTATTCCTGTTGTGTTGTTGATGCGTGCTCTTGGTATTGAAAATGACCAAGAAGTCTTCACGGCAATTTCAGGACCTCAAGAGACTTTCAAGTTCATCGTTGCAAACATCAACGAAGTCAACGACAACGAGGAATTCGAAGTCAAGAGTGAACCAGAAGCATACGAATGGCTACAGAAGAAATTCGCTGCTGGACAACAAAAAGAATACCGTGAAGCCCGTGTCAACCAACTTCTCGATCGAGAGTTGCTCCCTCACCTTGGCGACCAGCCAGAAGACCGAAAGAAGAAGGCAATCTTCCTCGGACGAATCGTTCGTCAGGTCCTCGAAATGGCCCTTAACGACAAGGAACCAAACGACAAGGACCACTACGCAAACAAGCGTGTCCGCCTTGCAGGTGACTTGATTGAGGATCTCTTCCGTGTATCCTCTGGCCAACTCGCACGTGACCTCAAGTACCAACTTGAGCGTCATCACAACCGCAAGCGAGAGCTCAAGATCACCTCCTGCCTGCGTCCGGATGTTCTCTCATCCAAGATTTTGCACGCTCTTGCAACTGGTAACTGGGTCGGTGGACGATCCGGTGTCAGCCAATTGCTCGACAGAACCACCTATCTGGCCTCTCTTTCCCACATGCGTCGTGTTACGTCGCCTTTGGTTCGGAGCCAACCTCACTTCGAAGCCCGTGACCTTCACCCGACTCAATGGGGTCGTCTTTGTCCAAACGAGACGCCTGAAGGACAAAACTGTGGTCTGGTAAAGAACGCAGCTCAAATGGTCGATATCTCTGAAGAAATCGATCCACAAGAAATCCGCGAACGTCTCGACGAACTCGACGTCTATCAGCCAAAGGATTGGACTGATGGTGACCGAGTCCACGTCAACGGTGACATTTACGGTATGCACAAGAATGGAAAGAACCTTCTTTCTCAATTCAAGAACAGTCGACGCCGTGGAACCATTCCTTCGGAAGTTTGCATTCGTCACGATACAGAAAACCGAGATATCTTCATCAACACAGACAAGGGTCGAATCTTGCGACCACTTCTCATCCTCTATGACGGAACCCCACGTTTGGAGAACAGCCATCTTAACGATCTCAAAGCAGGTAACATTACCTTCCGTGATTTGGTCATTGATGGAATCGTTGAATGGGTCGATGCTGAGGAAGAAGAAGACCTCTACATCGCACCACGTCCGTTCGTACTCCCTGAAACTGTTCCGGAAGGACCGTTCGCTGGCCGTCCGGTAACACACGAGAACATCCGATGGGTCAACCTTGGCGAGCCTGGAGTAAGCACTGCTTCCCTTGAAGCCGAAATTCGAATGCCAAACGGTAGCGTTGAGATTGCCAAGTTTGAGGTTCCTTTGCTTTATTCTGCAGAATACACGCACGTTGAGATTGATCCTCAACTCGTTCTCGGTGTTTGTGCTTCCCTCATTCCATACCCAGAACACAACTCAACACCTCGTGTTACCGGTGGAACAGCGATGGTCAAGCAATCTCTTGGTCTACCAAGTGCAAACTACCGTTTGCGACCTGACACTCGTGCACACATTCTGCACTATCCTCATCGTTCAATCGTCCGAACAGATGCAATGCGCACAACGAACTTCGACGAGCGACCTGGTGGCCAGAACTTCATCGTAGCAATCATGTCCTTGCACGGTTACAACATGCAAGACGCTGTTATCATGAACCGTGCGTCTGTTGACCGAGGACTTGGTCGATCGACGTTCAATCGAACCTACAACGCTGAGCGCCGCCGATTCCCAGGCGGTCAAGTCGAAGAAATCGAAAAGCCAGGTAACAAGTTAACGGAAGTCAAGGGATTGAAGCCAGCAGAAGCTTACTTCCATCTCGAAGACGATGGTTTGCCATTGCCAGAAACCTACCTCGAAGGTGGCGATGTTCTCGTCGGTAAGACGAGCCCGCCCCGATTCCTCGAAGAATCAAACAGCGGTGCTTTCCTCATGGCCCAAGAGCGTCGAGAATCTTCGATGCTCGTACGTCATGGTGAGAAAGGATGGGTCGACAACGTCTATGTTACCGAATCCGACAACTCAGGCCGTTTGGTCCGTGTTATGGTTCGTAGCCACAAGGTTCCTGAAGTTGGTGACAAGTTTGCATCTCGTCACGGACAGAAGGGTGTCATTGGCCGACTTGTTGAGCCAGAGGACATGCCATTCACACAAGACGGTGTTGTTCCTGACTTGATCATCAACCCTCACGCAATTCCGTCCCGAATGACTGTTGCCCACGTTCTCGAAATGATCGGTGGTAAGGTCGGAGCAATGGAAGGTCGTCGAATCGATGGAACTGCGTTCCGTGGAGAAAAGGAAAGCAGCCTTCGTGACGGATTGGTTCGCAATGGACTTGCTCACACTGGCCGTGAAATCATGGTCAACGGTGAAACCGGAGAAGCATATCCTGCCGAAATCTTCGTTGGTTGTATCTACTACCAGCGTCTACACCACTTGGTCAGTTCCAAGATTCACGCACGTTCACGTGGTCGTGTTCAAATTCTCACCCGTCAACCTACCGAAGGTCGTGCTCGACAAGGTGGTCTTCGATTCGGTGAGATGGAACGTGACTGTTTGATCGCACACGGTGCTTCGATGGTTATCAAAGACCGACTCTTGGACGAGTCCGATGGTATTGACATGTTTGTTTGTGCTCAATCGGGTCACATCGCCTGGTATGATCCAAAGCGAAGAACCTACGTCAGCCCAGTCCACGGTGACGGTGCTGAAGTGTACAAGGTACAGACATCCTACGCATTCAAACTCCTGCTCGACGAAATGAAGAGTCTTGGGGTTGCCATGCGACTTGAACTGGAGGACCGAAGATGAGCCGAAAAACCACACTAATACCAAAGCGAATCGCACAGATTCGTTTCAGCTTGATGGACCCTGTTGAGATCCGTAAGATGTCCTCTGTTGAGGTCAAGACTCCAGATACCTACAAGGATGATGGTCACGCATACCGACAAGGTTTGATGGACCCACACATGGGTGTTATTGAACCAGGTCTCGTCTGTCCAACGGACAACTGCAAGTACGACGAATCTCCAGGTCACTTTGGTCACATTCAACTCGAGTTGCCAGTCATTCACATTGGATTCGTTAATCTGATCAAGACTGCTCTCAAGTCGACATGCAAGTCCTGCAGCAAAGTTCTTCTGCACTCTGCTAAGGAAACACACCCGTCCAACCCTGAACTTTCAGAACAGGATTACTACCGATCCCGTATCAAGGACATCATCACCAAGCACGGTGTTGGTTCAACAGAGTTTTCAAGCATCATCAAGGAAGTCGAGAAGGTTGCTTCAAGCAAGAACCGACGTACTTGTATGCACTGTGGAGAAACACAAGGCGAGATCCGTCTCGACAAGCCTACAACGTTCAAGGAGAAGACCGAAAATGTTGGAACAGGTGGAAAGGAAACAGAACGTAAGATGAACCCTCGAGATGTACGTGAGTGGCTTGCAAGCATTCCTGATGAACACTTGATTTTCATTGGAATGGACAAGCAAAACCGTCCTGAATGGACTGTTCTCAAGGTTCTTCCAGTTCCTCCAATCACAGTCCGTCCTTCGATTACACTTGACAGCGGCGACCGTTCAGAAGACGACTTGACACACAAGCTCGTTGACGTTCTCCGTATCAACCAACGTCTCCAAGAAAACCGAGATTCTGGTGCACCTCAACTGATTGTTGAAGATCTGTGGGAATTGTTGCAATACCACGTCACCACATACTTCGACAACCAAACATCTGGTGTTCCACCAGCACGACACCGATCAGGACGAACCCTCAAGACACTTACCCAGCGATTGAAGGGTAAGGAAGGACGTTTCCGTTCCAACTTGTCGGGTAAGCGTGTCAACTTCTGTGCACGTTCCGTTATTTCGCCTGACCCATACCTCGGTGTCAACGAAGTTGGTGTACCTGTTAAGGTTGCTAAGGAACTCACCGTTCCAATCCGTGTTACACTCCGTAACCGTGAGCAAATGCGACAAATGATTCTACGTGGTCCTGATGTTCACCCTGGTGTCAACTACATTGTTCGTGGAGACGGTCGCCGTGTGCGAATTAACCCACGAAGCCGTTTGATCAATGCTGGTTTCCGATGTCACAACCCAGAGTGTGAATCTGAACATACGCTCCGATTCGACTTGGATTCTTGCCTTCCTGCACCAAACTTCCTGCCTGGATTGGTCGTACGTCCACTCATTAATCGTGTTGAGGGCAGCGACTTGACTGAATCCAGCTACATTGTTGACGATGAAGCAACACTCCGCAACCTCCGTGGTGAAGATGAGCATGGACATCCCCTTCCAGAAGATGATGAACGTGCAGTCCTCCACTACCGCTGGATGCACGAACTTGCTCAAGCAGACAATCCTGATCCAGAACCGTTCCCAGAGCATCTTGAGATTCGCTGTCCTCACTGTGGTAGCCCTGAAGATGATTACGAAATGCCAACACCTGTTGAGGACCGCCTCTCAACCGTTGACATTCGTGGAAACCCTAAGCCAGGTATGCAAGTTGAACGCCACCTTATCGATGGCGATGTTGCTATCTTTAACCGACAACCTTCACTTCACCGAATGTCGATGATGGTCCACGAGGTTCGTGTTATGGAAGGTCATACCTTCCGTTTCAACCTTGCAGTTTGTACCCCATACAACGCGGACTTCGACGGTGACGAGATGAACCTGCACGTCATTCAATCCGAAGAAGCCCGAGCAGAAGCCAAGATTTTGATGCGTGTTCAAGAGCACATTTTGACGCCTCGTTACGGTGGTGCAGTCATTGGTGGTATTCACGACCACATCTCCGGTGCTTACCTACTGACACGTCCAGGAACAATGGTTTCAAAGTCGCACGGTCTAGAAATGCTGGGAAGCATTGCCTACACTGGTAAACTTCCAGAGATTGTCAAAGACGAGAACGGCAACGATGCATTCCGTGGACAGGATCTGATATCATTGATCATCCCTGACAACATCAACCTACACTTCATGTCTCGAAGCCGTGACGAAGTACACGTCAAGAACGGAAACGTCTCCGGTACTCTCGATAAGCGAGCAATCGGTGCTGAAGATGGTCGTCTTCTCGATGCTATCGTTCAAAGCAACGGGTCCGAGATGGGTGCACAATTCTTGAATGAGTTCACACGACTCTCAATTGCTGCTTGTACATCCCTCGGATTTACAACCGGTATCGACGATGAGGACTTGAGCCGAGAAGCACTTGATGCAATTGATGAAGCAAATGCTTCTGCTCGTGCTCTTGTTGAAGAAGAACTCGCTGTGTACGAAGCAGCAAAGGGTGACCCTCGCAAGTACGAAGTTCGTGCTGGACGAACCATGCGTGAAACTCTCGAAGAGAACATCATGGTTATGCTCGACGAAGGAAAGCAAGCTGCTGGTGACGTGGCAAAGAACGAACTCAATCAATCGGGTTCCACCAATGCTGCTGTTAACATGGCAATCTCTGGTGCTCGTGGTTCCATGGACAACCTCAACATGATGGCAGGTTCCATCGGTCAAGCGAAGGTTCGTGGTAAGCGACTTGAGCGTGGATACAACGAACGTGTTCTCCCTCACTTCAAGCGTGGTGGACGCGGTGCACAAGACCGTGGTTTCATCTCAGGTTCATTCAAGCGTGGTCTTGAGCCTACGGAGTTCTTCATGCTCTCCGTATCCGGTCGTGAGTCTCTGGTCGATACTGCTGTCCGTACTTCTAAGTCCGGATACATGCAACGTCGTTTGATTAACGCAATGGACGATTTGAAGGTCTTCAATGACGATATGCTCTCTGTTCGAAACACAGCAAATCGTATCATCCAATTCTCCTATGGAGAAGACGGAATCGACCCAAGCCGTGGTGTCCACGGTGCAGCGTTCAACATCGATGTCATCATCGATGGTGCTCTCGGTACAGAGGGTGGCTCACGAGATACTCGTGAAAGCATTGAACGTGAAGAGCGTGAAGAGGATCT
>JACETE010000066.1 GCA_013911465.1 Candidatus Poseidoniales archaeon | reverse complement strand
TTCCATCGAAGGGTTTGCTAGATTTACAAGAACAGAAGCACTCCAGGCATCTCCCAATTCTGCAAAGTCGTCTCCGTTAACTGAAAATGTTGCATCAGCATCCCAACGTTCAATCGGTTCAACAGGGAACTCTGGAGGAATCGCGAAGAGAATAGCGATGAAGAGTATAATCCCAAGTCGACGGTGTGTTTCCTCATTGAGAGGACGATCACCATCAAGCATTACTGGAATTCGAGCATCGCTACCCATGAACAGAAGAAGAGGAATCAGGACAGAGAGTACTGGAATCCATATTGTGAAGCCATTGAATGCATCGAAGATGAAATATGCCGCAGTGATGAGAAGCATGAACATGAGGATTTGTGTTCCCGAACTGCGAGCTTCGTAAATGCCCATGCGGGCAACGAGTAAACGACCACCTGGGAAGGTTGGAATTGGAAGCATCAACAACCATCCAACCAGTGTTAGGAAACCTGCTGCGAAGAAGAATGGATGACTCCAGTCAAGGCTCTCGATGGAGAGAGGCGAAAGAGACGCCAAGAGTTCAATGAGGAACGGTGCATTTGCACGATATGGCTCATCTGTTAGAGCGTATGAATCACTGGTCAGTGCCAACCCTAGGAACCAGAAAATAAATCCTGACATAAGCATAACGACTGGTACTGAAATTGAGGTCCATGCAAGTGATGTACGATCTGGCCACGGGCGAGCATCCATTCGTGGCAAGGTTGGAATGAAGAAAATCCCGAAAGGCCAAATGAAGTATGACGTGGATAATCCTGAAAAGAGCCACAACAAGACAGAGGGGTCAGGAATGGGAAGAATATGCCCACTACGTACTCCAAATCTTGCAGATATTCTGGTTTGAATCATCGAGGCAATGAAGAGAGTAACCAAAATGGGGAACGCAAACCCAACCAGTGCATCGACATAAATCGATGATGTGAACCATCCTCCTTCTGGACGGCCTGTATCCATCCATCGTACTGCTGAAAAAAGCAAGGTAATCAGAGATGCAGTCCACATGTAGAAGTGGATACGAGAACCAGGGAATTGTCGATGAGGAAGAGGAAGAGCAGTTACGTGAGTGGTATCACCTCGACGAAGTCGAACCATCCACCCAAGGCGTTCAAGATATTCATTCAATTCTTTGAATTGTTTCTCGAGTTGGTCGGATTCAACCTCCCAAGTCGGCCATAAGCCACCAATATGTGAGCGAACTGTGAGATAGCGCTGAACAATCCCTTCGAGGAGGTCCTTTTGATCCCATGCCTTCTTCTGAATTCGTAGAGGAGTTGATTGAATTTCGTCCCCTTCGGTCATAAAATCAGGCCCCCCGTATTTAGGAACTGGACAGCACTCCCACATCAATCATGCCCTTTTCACAGGGCGATGTGGAAACTCACTTGTTCTTGAATCGCTTAAGACGGAAGGTCTCTTCACGTTCCATTTCTTCGAGTCGAAGTTGAATGAATACTTTGGCCTCTTCGAGTTCTGGAATGACCTTGAATTCGAGTGCGTTAACACGGCGCTTCGTTGCTTCAATTTCTTCAAGAAGACGCTTGAGTGTTGCTTCCATTTCAGCAGCTTTGACAATTTTTTCAATCAATTCGCTAAAACTGTCGCTTGCTTCGTCGATGTAAGGTGAAGAACCGATGAAACCGACACCACGCTCTGCAAAGGTTGATTTGAGATTCGTACCACTAACACTTGGTACAACAACACCCATGATGTTGCGTCGCTCGACTTCAACCTCAGGATGTGCGCTGTTCGCAATTGCTGCTGCACGGACCGCAAGTCCACCTTCAATTGCATTCGCAAGATCAATACGTTGCTTTGCAAGACGGAATGCTTCAGTGATCTCTCGCTTTGCTTCGATCATTTCAGCAAGAAGTTGACGGAATTCATGAAAAAGACCGTCTCGCTTCATTTTCAGAAGCTTGTAACCGTTCTTGGTTTGCTTGATACGCCCCTTGAGTTTGATCAACTCACTTCGGGTTGGTTTGATGTCAAGCGCCATGATTTCACCTCAGATTCAAGCCTTGTTTTCAGGATGGTACTTCTCAATCCACTTTTGGTCAAGACGGACGAGATATTTGGTATCGATGGACGACATCAATTCCCAGCACAAGTCAAGGGTTTCATCGATAGAACGGTCCTCGTCACGGGATTGACGAAGGAAACGGTTCTCGAAAACACCGGAGAAGTCAAGCAATTGCTTGTCACGCTCGTTCAATGCATCTTCACCGACAATGGCGACAAGTCCACGAAGTTCACGACCTTGCGCATATGCAGCATACATTTGGTCAGAAACAGACTTGTGGTCTTCACGTGTTGTGTCAGCACCAATACAAGAACCCATCAATCGTGAAAGAGATGGTAGAACGTTGATCGGCGGATAGATACCTTGTTGGTGAAGTTCACGAGAGATAACAATCTGCCCTTCAGTAATGTATCCAGACAAGTCAGGGATTGGGTGGGTAATATCGTCACCAGGCATGGTTAGAATTGGGAATTGAGTGATCGATCCCTTTTTGCCCTTGACAATTCCAGCACGCTCGTAGAGCATAGCAAGGTCAGTGTACATGTAACCAGGATATCCACGTCGTCCAGGAACTTCTTCACGAGCAGCACCGATTTGACGAAGAGCGTCACAGTAGTTGGTCATGTCAGTGTAGATAACGAGAACGTGGTAGTCGTGCTCGAAAGCGAGATATTCTGCTGCGGTCAATGCAAGACGAGGCGTAATGATACGCTCAACAGCAGGGTCGTCAGCAAGGTTGACGAACAATGCAGCGTTCTCAAGTGCACCAGTTCGCTCCAAGTCGGAACGGAAGAAGTTGTATTCTTCAGCAGTGATACCCATTGCACAGAAAACGACGATAAATTGTTCATCGCTGCCCTTGAGCTTGGCTTGACGAGCGATTTGCAGTGCGATATCGTTGTGTGGAAGACCAGATGCTGAGAAAATTGGCAACTTTTGTCCACGAACGAGTGTTGTACAGCAGTCAATAGCTGAGATTCCTGTCTGGATGAAATCGTGAGGGCTTTGTCGGCTAAATGGGTTGATCGCAGCACCGATAATGTCAGCATTTTCTTCAGCGACGATGTCAGGTCCGCCGTCACGAGGTCGGCCTGCACCATCGAGAATTCGACCAACGAGGTCTTTGCTCACAGGGAGCTTGAAAACGTCGCCCATGAACGTAACGCCAGCTGTTCGGTCAATCTTAGCAGTTCCTTCGAAAACTTGTACAATCACAAGGTCGTCTGAGGTATCGAGAACTTGTCCGTTCTTGATGGATCCATCAGCGAGACGGATGGATACAATTTCACCAAAGGCGACTGGTTCTGTCTTGTTCAAGAAAACCAATGGTCCCTTGACGTCGGTAATGGTTCGGTATTCTTTTCCTGTCATGATATCACGTCCTAGTTGTCCTCCACAGTTCCAGCGATTTCATCGACCATGTCTTTGACCATGGTATCGATGATGTCGATGTATCCTTTCTCAAATCGTCCACGCATGAGTGCGGTTCGTGCTGGAACGTTGACAACATCGTTGAGTTGTGCACCAGCAGCCATTGCATTCTTCGCAGCTTCTTGGAAACTGAGAATCGCCTTGGACATGGAGTATTGCAAATGGATGTCACAGTATGCGTCAACATCGTGGAATCCATTTTGTTGCAAGAAGAATTCACGAATCATACGTGCAACTTCGAGGGTGAGTTGTTGGTCGACCGGTAGTGCATCGGAACCAACAAGTTGGACAATCTCTTGCAACTCTGCTTCAATCTGCAACAGACCACTGATCTGGGTTCGGATTTCTGGGAAATCTTGTGCAATGTTGTCACGGAACCACTGGTTGAGACTCTGAGGGTACAAGGAATACGAGTTGAGCCAGTTGATTGCAGGGAAGTGACGTTGTCGTGCAAGACCTGCGTCCAATCCCCAGAAAACCTTGACAATTCGGAGTGTACCTTGTGATACAGGTTCAGAGATGTCACCGCCCGGTGGACTTACAGCACCGATAACAGTAACCGATCCGTCATCACCGTTCTTGGTTTCGACACGTCCAGCACGTTCGTAGAATTCTGCAATTCGAGAGGAAAGGTACGCTGGGTATCCTTCTTCACCAGGCATTTCTTCAAGACGGGAGGAAATCTCACGCATTGCTTCAGCCCATCGAGAGGTGGAGTCTGCCATGAGAGCAACGTCGTAGCCCATGTCACGGAAATACTCAGCAATGGTAATTCCAGTGTAAACAGATGCTTCACGAGCAGCTACAGGCATGTTGGAAGTGTTTGCAATCATGACCGTTCGGTTCATCAGAGGCTTACCGGTGTTCGGGTCAATCAAGTGAGGGAACTCGTCCAATACTTCTGTCATCTCGTTTCCACGCTCACCACAACCGATGTAGACAACGATTTGAGCGTCAGAATACTTCGCAAGTGATTGTTGTGTAACCGTCTTTCCTGAACCGAATGGACCAGGAATACCCGCTGCACCGCCCTTTGCGAGCGGGAAGAGGAAGTCAAGAATACGCATACCGGTGATCAATGGTGTGTCAGGTGCGTACTTTTGTCGGTAAGGACGAGGTGTTCGAACAGGCCACTTTTGCATCATTTGAATTTCAGTTCCGTCTTCAAGTGTACAGACTGTTTCTGTAACGTTGAAATCGCCACCCTTGATGTCTTTAATGACACCGCTCATGGTTGGAGGAACCATGATCTTGTGAACGATGGTTTCGGTCTCTTGAACGTGACCAATAACTTGTCCACCTTCAACGGAGGCACCCTTTTCAAGAACTGGTTCGAATGTCCACTTCTTTTCCAAGTCAAACGCATCAGCATCGACACCACGAGTGATGAAAACACCCATGACCTCTTCCAGTGTTGGGAGAGGGCGTTGAATACCGTCGTAAATTTGGGTCAGTAAACCAGGTCCAAGTGAGACCGAGAGGGTTTCACCTGTGTTGATTACTGGTTCACCAGGCCGAATGCCTGACGTATCTTCGTAGACTTGGATAACAGCTTTGTCACCGTGCAATTCGATAACTTCTCCCATCAATCCTTCATTGCCCACACGGACAACGTCATACATTCCTGCGCTCATTCCTGTTGCGGTAACCACAGGTCCCGAAATTCGGTAAATTACTCCTTCTTTGCTCATGTTGTTTTCCTCCATTTTGGAACATCATTTCCATAGGTCGACTCCGATTGCTCTTCGAATGGTTTCTCTGAGCGTGTTGTCTTCATCCGTTCCGATTCCAAGAACCGTCGGAGAGACAGAACCAGACAATTGCGAGCGCAATCGATCTGGCAAGGATGCAAGAACTGCGGAGTCAACCACAACAATTCCAACATCCTTTGAGTTGAGAAGGTCACGGAACACTTTGATGCGTTCCTCTTCACCTTCTGGATTGTATAATGTCGAGATACCAGCAAGCTGGAATCCGAGTGTAAATTCTGGTGTTCCTACGACTGCAATTTCCATGTTATCACCTCATAGAATGTGAGCCTCTAGGATTTCAGGCGGCAAACCTGCGAATCGGCCACGAACGATCATTCGAAGGTCTGTGACCTCCTTGACCTTCATGGCGATGTAGTATACGATAGGCAGCGCAGATACAGGATGGAGGTAGCTCATCTTTTGCATCTGTGCATATTCTCTTGCGTGAAGCCAGGTAACGACCGCATCGAGCGAGCGTTCTTTCTCTGATGTTTGAAGTGCGCCTTCGAATCCAGCGATATCGAACTTAGCATTGCTCCTCAATACATCCATCATGGAGGTTCGCCCACCATTGGCAATGGATGAAAGGGAACGCTGTGGCATCAATCGACCTCCAGGAATGAGTTCCTCATAGAGCGCGTTTCCTTCGATTCCAAAGGCTGAAGCTTCAAGGACATTCAAGATGTTCCGATGATCGATTTCCGTTGCCAGTAGGTTTCGCAGATAGCGTGAATCATTGCCACTGTGCCCGAGTGCTCTCAGTGAGGCAGCGAAGTAGTGGCGATCGAGTGCGTCCTCGTAGTGGGAAAGTCGAGCGTCTTCAGGAAGGTTCGTTAGAGCTGAACCAAACGACTTGCGACGCATTTGTTGTGCCGCAGAGCGTAGGTCGTCTGAACTTTCAAGAATCTTGATCCATGGCGTGTTGATTTCGTTCAAATCCGGAAGAATGTCTTTGCTGAGTTTCTCTGCGTCGATTCCATTGGCAACAGCACGTAGAACGGCCTTTGCGTTTTGGTATTCGTATCGGCTGGAATAAATTTCAACAACCTTTCGAACCTTACCACGACAATGCGAAAGCATGTTGTCAAGTTCATTCTCAAGATTGTGCGTAAGTGCAGCCTCAACGAGATCGCCCCCTGTGTATCGAGACGCATAGAGGTTGATTTCGTTTTGATATCCGCTCTCAGCAACCGTGTTCGTTAGCTGTTCTGGTGATTGATTGATGAGTTGTCGCAAACGGGCCTTGTCCATCAATGCCTGTCGACGAGCCTTGGCTCGTGACGCTACATATGGTACGTTACCCGAAAACATATCTCATCCCTCATCCAAACAGTGTTTCGTTAATCGCAGCACGTTCTTCGGTCCAAGTGCGGTCAAGAAGAGAGTCGAATCGGAAATCGAATGAGACCGATCCGTCAGCTGCTTCCATCATAAATCCGCCCAAGCCATCGATTTCATCACCGATGGTCCGAGAACCTGCTTCTTTCTTCAGCGCCGCAGCATCAACTGAGACCGGTCGAATTACGAAATCCTTACCAGAAACACCATCAGCACGCTTGAGCAAGGATTTGAGGAGCGTTGCACGCCCCTTCATTCCTGGGTCAGCAAGTTGCGACTTGGCTGCATCGTATGTAGCGTCAAGGACGCCACGTCGTGCGATGAGCAATTCTTTCTGGTTACCTTGTCGAGCGCTCGCAACCATCTCTTGTGAGATTTGTTGGGCTTCACGCTCAGCACGGCTTTGGGCTTCATCACGAATGGATGTTGCCTTGGCTTCAGCTTCTCCGACAATTGTCTTTGCTTCTGCTTTCGCTTCTTTGATCATTGCTTTCGCCTGCGCTTCCGCAGATGCAGCAATGTCCTTCGCAAGTGTTTCAAGTGTCATAGTATCATCTCCTTCGGTCAAACAGAACGGGTCTGTTTCGAAACCAATCTTCAGAGGAAGAGTGGCAATGCACCGAGAATAACAATCGACTCAGGAAGAGCCGTGAAGATGAGTGCAGGACCAAACTTGGATCCATCTTCTGCAATCATTCCGACAGCAGCGCTACCGATAGCGGCCTGGGAAATTCCAGCACCAACTGCAGCAAGTCCGAGAGCAATTCCTGCTCCCATGTACTTGCCCCAGTCATCGTAGACGCCATCAGCTTCAACATTTGCTTCAGCGGATACGCCCTGAGCAATCAGGACGAGCGCGCCGAGTACAATCATCATTCGTAGGCTTGTTTTTAGGGTATTCTTGTTCATTTTTTCTACCTCCGTTTTATGTCCAGTGGACTATGCTTTCCCCTCCACGTGGAGGGGTTGGCCACCGAGCGGGGAAAAGACCCTGCCGGAGCCATCGTAAAACTTGCCCATCCATTCCACAAAGTGGAGACGGGCTGCGTGAATTGTGGGTGAAAGGAGTCCAAGTGCAATCGCAAAGGCTTGGATACCGATCCAAAGAAGGAAGAAGACAACAACGAGATGATAATCGCCTGCTGAG
>JACETE010000065.1 GCA_013911465.1 Candidatus Poseidoniales archaeon | reverse complement strand
CAATGGCGACCCGCACAGGGTTGATATCACGTATTCGCTCCTTGACGAATAGAGCTACTTCTTGCGCCTGACGATATGCTTCTGCTTCTTCAGGATCGTTCAGGTCGTAGCCCATATTCATGGCGTCACGTTGCTGTGTAACTTCGAGAAGACCCATGCGTTCCGCAGCGACAATGTCGTCCTCATGAACCACTAATTCATCATTCATCTCATCACCCAAAAATCATCGCAAAGAGCGAGGCTATTCCCGATGTAAACGGTTCTACGACCATAATATGGCGCGTCTCTACAGAATTTGCAGTCAAGGTACTCACTACGGAAAGGTCGGTGACAACACCGTTGATACCAATTGATGTCGAAGTTGGGATGACACCTGTAAATTGAGCGTCAAGCAAGACACCACGTCCATCCACTTCCAGTCCTCCAAAGAGAGGAGCATAGACACCCGGTTCAATGTAAACCTCAGCACTGGAAACAAGACGTCCTGTTGTGATGTCGTCAAGAATAATGACAGGATATCCGAATGGCCGATGGATGGTGATTGTTGCACCCTTGAGATCTTCACCAATAATTTCCAGTCGTTCGAGCACTACACCCGGCGCTGCTGGAACATTGGATTGGCGCATGTAAAGTTCCTCCACTCCGTTATCCGATGAAACAATACGAACACCCCAATCTTCTGTTGTTTCGAGTTTGAATGTTTTTGGAAGATTCTTTGCCATCATCAGCGTATCTCCTTTCGCATCGATGGCTCGACCATGTGCTTCGATGTACATATCCATTTTATCCGAGTTTGAAGCATAATCCAACGTCATCATTCCCTGGAATGATGTTTCTTCACGAATATCGTATCGAGTATCTGGTTTTGCAGACAGGAACATTTGTGACGGAATATCTCTGAAGAATGTCGTTGCAGGCCACCAAAATCCATCGACAAAGCGATGCTGTAGAATCATCATCGATTCGACACTCGTCTCCCCTTTGTTCGGGTCTTGCGGAACATCAACAGTCAAGATCAGAACGTCTCCAATGGTTGCAGAGAATTCCGTTCGTTGTGGGACAGTATCGATGAATGTTTCAGCACGCACGAGGTTTTCATGATCAACAAAGACTGCATAGGCGTAATCCAAACTCTGCCCAACATCGTACTCCATAGCTATGGAAAGACGAGGGACGGTGAGGTTGTCCTGACGTGTGAAGACTGCTGAAACATAGACATCTCTCGTAGCATCCGTGTCAAATCCGAAGATTTGCAATTCTGCTGTCGATTGTTCAATACCACTCATTGTGATGTACAATCGCTCTTGAGCAGGGAGCCATTCTTCCAAATTCATCTTGAAATCATAGGTTGGAATTTCATCTTCCATAGAGAAGATGTAACTGATTTCTATTTTCCCTGAGGGAAGTTGGGGCAACCATGTGCGAAGATGCCAACTCCGGCGCTTTTCGAATGTAACACCAAGGTTCTCAAGCAGTTCAACATCCACTCCAATCAATTCTTTTTCGGTGATGATTCCATCTTCAAGGAACTCAATCAGCGGATAGGCGAACGATAAATTGGTTTGAGAGAAGGTTGTTTTCAATTGTTCTCGTTCATCAATATCGATGATGTAATCAGCAAGAATGTCGTCGATAACAAGGCGACTTGATTCGGTTAAGTTCGCTAATTTTGTCAGGTTGAAATCTAAGACAGTTCGTTCTGTTGCTTGCATGTCAAGGCCATGTTGCCATGCTGGTTCACCAACAGGAACGGATCCTTTACGCATATCAGCAACGATATCGAAACTTTCTCCCGTGGTCATATCGAGTTCGTAAGCAACATCTTCTGTTTCACCGGTGGTATCTCCAACATTCGAAACCAGTCCGTACACCAAATCGTTGACAAGACCACCTATTCCGACGACATCACCAAGGAAGAAGGAGAGGGCTTCAACACCTTCGCCCTGACTGAAATCAGGTATTTCGAGGCCACTCGAATCGAGATCACTTGGCAAGAGAATCTCAAGGTTTGCAGGAAGTGGTTCAAGACGCATCATTCCGTTCAGGCCAAGGAAGGGGTCTTCGTAGTTGCTGACGTCCTCCATGGAGATGCTGAACGGAGCTGAGACTTGTCGTTGAAGTGCGTATCGCGCACTCCCTTCAGGACCTGTGGAGTTTGGATCGATTGGAGAATAGCGTTGTACGGATTGGACGTTAGATATCTTCGCACTCAACGATGCCTGAGCGCTATCAGCATCAACCCAGAACCGGAAATGGTCACCGTCCATGGTGAGAGGTGTCGTTGCGTTGGTCATTTGGACCATAATCGATGTAATCGGAGTCTCCGCTTGGAAACCGACATCGTCGCCAAGGTTCAGTTGGAACTCGGCAGGAAGGCCTTCCAGCCGGATTGCATTTCGTTGCGCACCCTGTTCGCCTCCGTAGGTGATTGTACCGATGGGTTCACTAGCGCTGTAGACGAGTTTTGCTGGATCCTGAACAACACTGAGGAAAGCTGGGCGATTCGAAATCATCGCTGACTGGGCAGTGACGTTTTCAAAATTGGACCCTGAATGACGAATATGTCCGACGAGAAGACCTCCTGATTGTTGACCTTCGAGTTCCAATGAACGGACGCTTGTTACGGGGTCATAGGATTGGAACACTCGCGAAATGTTTGATACGCGTATGCTCATCGCTACTGGGACAATGGGTTCGATGGGACCGTCTCGACCATCAACCAGTTCAATTTCGGTATCCTGCGACAAGAGAATATGGTCGGAATCTGAAATGTATGGGTGATCGCTACTTCCAATGGCCATTGAAATCCTGCCTAGACTGCTTGGACCACGAACTGCTCCGTTACTCCAAGTTTGACGAACTTGACTGAGACACAACACTTCGAGTTGCCCTCCAGAACTACCTGCCGTACCGACGATGAGGTCGGGAAGCGTATTGAGAATTGAACCCAAGTCAAGGACAATTTCAACAAGGGTCAGCAATGCATTGTCAAGCAATTGAGCTATGGTGTTGAGATCAGGATTGTTGAAATTTACTCGAGAAAGACCCGTTGAGGAGAGTTGGAAACTCCCTTTCAGAATAAGAACCTCAGGCAAGTTCTCGACGTGAATGGAGAGGGAACTGACATCATTTTCGTATCCGCCACGCTTCATCGTTGAATCGTAGGTAAGAGAATCGATTCGTTCCGTTCCTGCGACCATAATCAGCGTTGACGGCGGTGCTGCAGGGTTGACGGGTAACGTCAAATCGTTTTCATTTGCAGTCACATCACCGGAGAAGTTCTTGATGGCGAGGATAAACGAAAGACGATCAGGGACCTCTCCTGGAAGATTGGAACTACCTGGTGCTTCGCCAATCATCGTAAAGATTGCATTGATCTCTTCTTGTGGAAGAGTTCCGGAAGGAATACCGCGAATCCACAATCGGGAATCGGTCGTATTTCCAAAAGAGCTGCCTTCGAGCGTATTGCTTCGATCTTCGAAGTAATGGAGCCACAAGTCAGCACCTACATCACTGTACAATTCAACCGTGTCGAATGTATTGTCTCCGAGATTGTCGTTTCGGAGAACCAAATCAACCTCTTCAGGCAGGACGTTCGATCCGTATTCTGGATGGAATCCAACATCAAGATACCCCATGTCGATAATTTCAGCTTGGCCTTGTTGGTCAACCTGATCAAACTGAATGAATCCAATTCCTATGCCATAACCACATTTGTGATTTTCACTGACCGAACTGTGATCGTTGAATACATCGTAATAGCTTTCGTCACATTCAGTTTGTTTGTTCTCTGAATCAGAGTTGGTATTCCGTATTGAAATCGAATAAGGAGCAGATACTGAAGTAAGGGAAAGAGCATCAGCGGGCAATGCCCCCCCTGTGAGGAAGTCGGTCAATTGAGAGAAGGCATTACCGATGGTATTGGAAATGCTGAATCGGAACTCTTGGATACCAACTTCAACTCTGAAATTGTTCGGTGGTTGTGTCAGACTGGTGTCAAGAACCAAAGCATACGATTGCGAGTCTTGAATTGCGGAGTCGAATGCAAGTCCCTTCAATAGTGAAACTTCCATGTGTGCAAGTTCATCCCAAATGGGGTCGTTCTCGTTGAGATAATCAACCTTCCACTGGAAGGTTGGGCGAAGCCACAACGTATCCGGAATGTTGAGAGGATTGAGTGGGTTCAATGGTGGTTCAAAACCGAACCCTTCGTTGAGGGTTAACAATCCAAGGACAGTCAACGAGATCGAGACATCATCCACCGAATCGCCGTCAATGTCGATGTAATTTTCGAACAGTACAAGGTTGGTTCCCACGAACAATTCACCGGTAAACGTTCCATATTCCCACGCTTCATATTGTGGACCGTTATCCCTGCTTGAGAAGTTGATGTAGAGGGCGTACGTATTGATGCCCACCGCAAGCGGGTCGGTGATGTCCCATGAATCGAGGGAGAAGAGTGTTTGAACAAGATTGTTTGGCCAGCCCTCTGGCTGAGTGCTCGTGTCAAGTAGGATTTCGTAGGGACGAGGATGATCGGGTTCGAATGGAGATGTATCTCTCAACTGAGCTTGGCTAAGGTATTCTGTTGAGTCATTGAGTGGATCGCCTTCTCGACTATCACGTTTTGATGACTCCACCAATGCGAGTGATGAGGCGGACGAACCTGCTGCAATAACCGTATCATCACTCGACTCCTGAAGTTCCATCAAATTGGAAAATGTCTCCATCAAATCGAAGTCATCACGTTCAACAGAAGCGTCTGCTTGAACTGGT
The DNA here is from genome assembly GCA_013911465.1 of Candidatus Poseidoniales archaeon. GTDB lineage: Archaea > Thermoplasmatota > Poseidoniia > Poseidoniales > Poseidoniaceae > MGIIa-L2. The sequence goes on along the minus strand of JACETE010000065.1, from coordinate 3,046 downwards.
TGAAAAATTGGTACAAGTAAGACCACAATCAAAAATACGGCCAATCGGCCTCGTTTTGGTTGATGCAACCCTGGTCGAACCAACCGAATTGCTTCCTCGACCATGATTAGAGGTTGAGGAACTCATATCTGAACCCATCCCCGTCTTGAGCCAACAAGACGGGTGTCTTTCCTCCATCCTCTAGCGTTGGAACAGTTGTTCAGATGAACACGAAGGACAAACGACAATGGCTTCCATTACTCCAATCGGCATTGGAACTTGGAACTGAAGAGAGCAATTGGAACACGTCCCTTTCAGAAGATTCACATCATCAGGAAGTTCTGGCGAAGGTGCTTCTGTTGGCTGTGGCTCTGGAACGGGTACTTCGACATCTCGTTGAGGGAGTTCAATTCCAGATGTCGTTGGCTTCGAGGTTTGAGCTACAACGCTGGATTGTGGTTCAAGAAGATCCTCGAAATCGTTGTTTACAGGCTGCGTCTTTGTTGCGACCTGTGGTTCATCGTCAAAGAACAAAGCAGCGGCTTCATTCGCCGCTTGGCTTGATGCTTGTGAAAGTTGCATCCTAGGAGCGAATTGGGCCTGTGGAGTTACTTCCGGTTCGTTTGAAGAACCATAAATCGATTGCAGTTCAGCTTCTTTACGGGCTTGATCCGCTTCCTCTTGAGAAACAATATCTTCTGCAGCGTTCAAACCTGCAAGTTGGATTGCATTGGCAAACAGAGGGAGACGTTGTGTTTGCTTGACCATCGACATGTGAGCCTTTGCCTCGGCTTGAGGAAGGCCTCGGTCCGTTAGGAGTTTCAACGCGATGGTGTTCTGCCATCGCCGGTAACCGATAAGAGCAATCGACATCGTTACAATACCTGCAAAGAGAACGACAATGAAGATGGCATAATCTGCTTCGGTAACCTCTGCTTCGCCGACAATGACTGAGAACGTGTGGCTGTCACTGTTGTTCGAAGCATCATATACCGTTAGTACAACGGTATTTGTTCCAACGGATTCAAAGATAATATCCACACGTGAACCAAGAACATCGGGATCGTCCAGTTTGTCTCCGTTTCCATCCGAGTCTACCAACGGATCCAAATCCCAATGGAAGCGAAGGTCCGTCGCTGCATCATACTCGTCGGATGCAGAGATGAGGAATGAAGTGAGTTCTCCCTCCGTTGCTTGGTTCTTGAATACATCAAGCAACGCTAAATCGAGGCTTGGAACCGTTGAATCCGTAACTAGAATCTGAACCGAAGTGGATTGGCTGTTCCCACTTGGGTCGAGAACGATAAGTCCTACTTCATGCGTCCCAACATCGGACCAATTGAATGAGGCAGTCGATTGTTGACCATAGGGCGAACCATCTACAATCCAAGAGCATGCAGCAACTTGGTGATTGTCCGTGCTTGTCGCACATGACAGCGTCAGCGTCTCACCATGCTCGATTCGCCAACCTCCTGAGATTGGAGTTGCTGAAGATGTTGAGGCACCTGATATTCGAGCAACTGGTTTGGTTTCATCGAGAACCGAAATGTTGCTCTGAACTCGATCGAAACCAAGAGAACCAGAAACAGTAAGCGTCACTGTTTTTTCTCCAGGTGCGGACCAAGAGGATGTTGCTTGGACACCAACTGCATCGACGTCATTGATTGCATCACCGTCATTGTTTGAGTCAATTGATGCATCGAAATCCCAAACGTATTGTGTGATTTGATTGAGATTGTTGGGCGACGATGAAGCATCAAAGCTCATCTCCGTATCCAGTGCAATGGATTGATTTGAAGAAACAAACGATGCTTTCATGACTGGAATCAATTCAACCCGGATGGTCACTCTCAGGTTGGTTGATCCATCCCCTTGTCCGTCTACATCGTCAGTGTTGTCCAACACAAGTTTCAGAGGTTGGTTGGCAAAAGCAGCCGAAACAATCCAATTGAACGATGCTGTTCCATCGACACCGAGTAACGATGCACCAGTAAGTGCAACATTGGATTGACCTGCCAAGTAGTTTGCATTCATCGACTCGGTTTGAAGATAAACATCGCCTAAGCCTTCCATAGACCAAGCAGTGACTGAGATTCCAGTTCCCTCCTCAAGACGCAATTCATCGTTTTCCAACAAGGTCAGATAACCGTTCGGAATTACACCTACAAGATCGTGATACGATGTCCATTGCCCATCGGAGAGTTTGGTGATTGCAATGGACACTCGTCCAAGATCGCCTCCTTGATCTCCGTTTCCTTGGTCTCCATCATGAGCAAGATTGTCGACAACGATGGTCCATGATTTTTCAGAAATCGATAACGGGACTTTCCAGTGAAATTCGTAGGAGCCGTTCGCAAATTCGGTTGAAGGAATCTGTTGATATGCTGAACGGTACGACTGACCCAAGAGATACGGCTGGAGGCCTGCATCATCAAAGACAAGGACGTCGAGTGCATCATCGATGATTAAGATTGTAATTTCGTAAACGTCACCAGGGGTTAGCAAACCGAGTGAAAGTTCAACGCATTCACCATCATCAACAGGAACTTGAGATGCAAAGGTTGTCGCAGATTCTGATGTGCAAGAGGGAGTTGCTCGCGCTGTGCTTCCGGAAGCAAATGGTGCAAGTGGCACGCATAGCATGATGATGAGAACTGCAACAACATGTCTTGATTGCATATGCATCGCTTGATACCATAGTCTTTCAATGATGCGACAAATTGTGTTGCGTCCAACCATTCTCTGTTGATTCAAGCATGGAGACACCAGCAGTTTCGTTGATTCGAATACGATCTCCGTCGTTTGCAGATGCAAGGCTTATTGATTGACCAAGTACCTGCTTTGCTTCAGAAAGAGCCTCATCAGCATCCCGTAGTCTTGCTGAAAAGTGGGTGAGGACGAGGTGCTTTGCTCCACACTCGAGTGCTGTACGCGCTGCCCCCGATGCAGTGCTGTGAAGATGCTCGCTCGCTTTGTTACTGGCCTCATCCAGAAATGTCGCCTCGTGAACGAGAACTGTAATCGGGGCGATTGGATAAATCGATTGTTCAGCCGTATCGCCTGAAAC
>JACETE010000064.1 GCA_013911465.1 Candidatus Poseidoniales archaeon | reverse complement strand
GTCACCGTCTGCATCGAATTCGAGGTCCAAATCCCAGTGGTATTTGGAAACATAATCCTCCGATGAACCCGACGTGGAATCGGATGCGTCAAGTTCCACATCAACCTCACCAGCAGTGACTCGATCGCTCATCGTTTTGTCGAGGTCGCAAATCCAGATGTGAATGTAGTTGCCATCGTCAACGTCCTCCCCTTCACAGTCTTCATCTGACGAGAAGGATGTGATTTCTGCAGTTGGTGGAAGAGCAGTTGCATCAACGATCGTCAATGTCTTGGTTGTTGATTGGCTCTTTGAGCCATCGCTTACAATCAACTCAACGGTATATTCTCCAGTTTCAGGATACGACCAATCGGATGTTCGTCCCGTGGCATCGATGGAATTGTCGCCGTCGAAATCCCACTTGTAGGTCAATGCAACACCGGAAGGCAAAGAGTCTCGAGCATCGAAGTCAATGGTTTGACCTGCACGAATGTTGGTGGCAGGTGAATAGGTGAATACGGCAACGATTTCTTCGTTGTTCTCGTCGTCATCCCCGCCGAAACATCCAGCGAGACCGCTGATCATCATCAGAACAGTCAGGAAGAGTGCTTTTCTCATTACGCCCATGCCAATGCCTGTCTGTCCGCCATTTAGAAGCCTTTTGCGAGATGTTTGCCTAAAATGAGAACAATGATGTTTGACGGTTCCCGTCGAACAACTCCTTTGCATTCCAGCCGAATGCCTCTGTAATTCGGCCCAATGCGGCAGCTAAACGCTCTGCATAGAATCGGCCATCGTAACCAGGAATACCGCCATCGTCTTCACCTTCGATCCATGGATGGACTTGCATGGGTCGCTTGGACGCATCCGTAACGACATAGGAAATCTTCATCCCTGGTGTAAAACCGAGACCTCGGTCGATGAGAATCTTTGCTGCACGAACTTGTGCCATGCTTTCTGGCCGGGCGTAATCCTTGGTGAAATCGACTTCTCCATTGGACCGGACTCGCCCTTTGCATGATTTGGCTAGGATCAATCGCCGAGCATCGACCTCGTGTTTCTTCAATGCTGAAACGCATTCACGTGCATGTTGAACCAACGCTTCCCCTTCATCGGCTAGGGCATAGGTGAACGTTTTCTTCATCGAAGTGGTCAAGAATTCAAACGAGTCGGTTCGCTGTGTCTCATAGCCACGAATCAACATCTCTTCACTTGGCCAGACCACTTGACCAACGTAGCGTTTCTTTGCACCATGACTGAAGAACACAGACAATCCCTTCTCGTATTCGAGAACTGCTGAGTCTTTGCTGTATTGTTTTGCAATGTCGAGACCAAAGTCGATCATCGCTTGTTTTGCTGCTTCATAGGCTGCAATGGTTTCGTCATCATCGTCATCCTTGAGAACGGAAGGTGAACCTTCTGGAACAGGTGAACAAACGAAGATGGAGTCGGTATCGGAATAAACGACGTGATGCCCTTGATCTTCCAATTTCTGAATGATGGTCTTGATGTTTTGACGCGCCCATGCGGTAATGGATGAACCCAAGTCCTTGTGCGTAAATCGATAGAAGCCCGATGCAAAGACACCATAGAACGAATTCATCATGATTTTGACCGCATATTGCATTGCATCATGGAATTCTTCTTTGACGACTTGTTCGTCTTTTCGTGCTTGTTTGATTTCGGCTTTGTGTTCGTCGCGTTGATTCATCAAATCCTCGAGGAGGGATGGAACCAATCCTTTGCGATGTTTTGCACTCCAGAACACGGCTTCAGTTGGAGAAACGTGAGTCGGATCACCTTCAGCAGGTTGTTCGGGATGAGAAGGATCAATTCGAGTCGTATAGCAGACGTTGTTGCCGATCATGATGCTCGGATACATGCTCTTGAAATCCAGAACTGCAATCCAAGGATGCAAGCCTGCTTCAACATCGTGAACGTATCCACCTGTAATCTGCCCTTCCTTGGCCTCAGCACTTCCTGTCAATGGAACAGCCACGTTCTTGCGGTCGGCCAATCGAATGACAAGACTGTCAAGCAATTGGGACGTGCTCCCATTGGCGGCTGTTTCAAACGGAACCTTCGCAACAGCAGCGACCGCTTCCTTGCGACGAATCGCCTGAATTGCATGAAGAATGTCGAGCGGTAACGCAGCATCTCGTACGCAATATTCCATCACTTCATCGGGCCGATTTGCCCATTCTTCATCCATGTTGGACGCATCGATGTCGATTTTCTGCTTGTCCTCATCTTCTGGAAAGAGCAGTCGAGCAATGAACGACAGGGTTTCGCGCTGAGGGCGTAATGCCTGTCGAGCTTGCCACCAAGCATCAACGATAGCACGACCAGCAAGATTCCAAGCACGATTCGATTGTCGGCGTGGGAGAACACCTGTCCGTGTTCGTTTGCATTCGGTTTCCAAATAGGGCGTTCGACCCCATCCCAAGAGATTGCTTCGAGCCTGCCATTGTTTTCGGTTGGTATGATGATCCATTCGCTCAACCAAGCGCGGAAAATCGAAATTATCGATGTTGTAACCGGTGATGAGGTCGGGATCTTCCTTTCGCACCATTTCAGTCATCTGTTCCATGATCAGGTCTTCAGCACCTTGATACTCGTAAACGCGTCTTGAACCATTGGCCATATCTTCAACCCAAACCGCAGCACAGAGAATTGAATTGTTGGCAATACTCGTTTCCAAATCGTAGGAAAGAATGCGCCATGGAACTTGAAACGGTTCGCTCTCTGTTACGTTCTCAAGTTGAACAGAAACAGTCCTATCAACGGCATAACGACCAACTCCTCCGTGCTTAATGACACGAAGATTGCGCTCTCCATCGTCATCGTCCAGTGATCGTTCATCGATAAGATAGCCGTCGATGGAGAGGTGCATGCCGATGTCGTTGTCCAGGAACAATCGATTGAGAAAGGGGATATCACCCGAATAAATTGTCCAGCCTTGCTTTTGCAATTCTCCGCGGAGGGATGGTACATTGAACGGCTGGACCGCTTCAACTGTCCACAGAGGTTTCTCTCCTAGATCGGTCCACTTCCACTCAGGTCCACGAACGTCCATAACTTCGGAACGGCGACGAATGCCTTCGATGCGTCGCTCTTCTTCTTCGGTTACGGGCTGTTCTTTACTCCGCTTTCCCATCGGTGCAATCTCAAATGTTGGTCGCAAGCCTGAAACGAGAACACAGACTGAGGAGCCGTCTTCACAACGACCAAACAACTCGATGGTCGTCTGTGGAGCATCATCATCTCCATGCGAATGGTAACGTCCACTGACGACACCAAAGCGGCCCGACCATGCCTCCATAGCAACGCCTCGGGCTCAACCGTCTTGAAACCGAGCCTTCGTCCAGCAGGTCAAAAAAACCACATTTTCGCAAAAAATCGATGAGCAAGAATTGAAAGCCGAATCTCCTTAGCGAGAATCACGGGTTGAGATTATGGGCAAAGATATCGACTGGGACAAACTTACCTTTTCGTTAACACCAACCGATACCATGTACGTTGCTGAAACGACGGGTGACGAGCCATGGATGCCCGGTGATCTACGTCCCTATGGCAACATTTCCATCTCACCTGCTGCAGGTGTTCTCAACTATGGACAAGGTCTGTTTGAAGGAATGAAGGCCTATCGAACCGACAAGAACCGTGTTGTCTTCTTCCGTCCTGATGAGAACGCCCGACGTATGCAACGTGGTGCGGATCGATTGAAGATGCCTCCAGTTCCTGAATCTATTTTCATCGATGCGGTTGAACAAGTTGTTCAAGCCAACATCGATTGGGTTCCGCCGATGGGAAGAGGTGCAATGTACGTTCGACCGTTGTTGATGGGAAGTGGACCTGTTCTCGGTGTATCTCCTGCTCCAAGCTATTCGTTCATGATTTACGTCACACCGGTTGGGCCCTACTTCAAAGGCGGAATGCGTGCTATTGAGTTGTTGATTTCCGATGAATTCCATCGTGCTGCTCCTGGCGGTTCAGGTGGTGTCAAAGCCATTGGAAACTATGCTCCAGGCATGATGCCAAGCAAGATGGCCAAAGCCCAAGGCTATGCTGAAGTCATCTATCTCGATGCTCGAACCAGCACCTACATCGAAGAAGTCGGTGCTGCGAACTTCTTCTGTGTCAAGGACAATGTCCTCTACACTCCCGAACTGACAGGAACCATTCTGCCGGGAATCACCCGCGATTCCATCATCGCTCTTGCACGCCACATGGGCTACGAAGTTGTTGAGGAGAAGGTCAGTGCAGAATTTGCAATGTCCGCTGATGAGGCATTCTGTTGCGGAACTGCAGCAGTCATTTCACCGATTGGTAGCATCACCCATGGCGAGACCAAAATCACCTATGGTGATGGACAACCAGGCACACTTACAACCACCTTGTACGACAAGCTCACTGGTATTCAGAACGAAACTGAGGACGACATCTTCGGCTGGTTGCACGAAGTCCCTCTGTGATCACTTCTTGGCCTTGGTCTCGACGTGCCATACGAAGTAGGTCTTCTCGTCAAGAATCAACTCGCTCTTGTAGACCATACCGTATTGACTTGGTTCAAGCGTTCCATCAAATGTGAATTGAATCATGAGAAGCCCATCACTGTTTGACTTGAGGAGACCTGTTCCATCCTGAATGCCGCCGAATTGGACTGCTCCAAATCGCTTCTTGTTGATTTCAACGTTGATTTCCCGTACATTAACCTCGTAACCGGGTGACATCTCTGCACATCGGATTCGCTCTTCCGTCTTCCCCTTCGAATTGTATGGAATGACAACGGCTTTGAGAACGAACGGGTCGGATTGAGTTCCACTTCCACTCTGAATTGCAGGCGTTCCTGAAACATGCTCTGCACGGACACCAACACGCGCTTGTCGACGTGTGAGGATCATTGGAACCACGAGAATGAACGCCAAGACAAGGAAGATAATCGGGAAACAAATTGGCTTGAATGGATTCTTGTCCTTTTCTGGAGCCTCTTCGTATGCTCTGTAGTTGTAACAGGTACCATCCGATTCAATCTTTGGAACCGATGAACGGTTGTATGGGTCGCCACCACATTCCAGTTCGAACGAGTCATTGAATCCATCACCGTCGTCATCGAAATCTGCTTCAAAGATTCCTAGACGGGTTGCATTGTTTGCCAATCCATCAAGGTCATAATCTTCAGCAATTGAGAGATTGAATGTGGTCATCATCGTTTTTCCAGTCAATGTGTTTTGTGCTGTAACAGTGTACATTGTCAGGTTGGAAGGAGCGAATGGAACTCCGTAAATTGTTCCATTTCCACTCGATGTTCGTGCCAGTGTTTGACCACCGAAGAAGAGACCGTATGGAAGTGAAGGTGAAATCGTCCAGATATCGACTGTCATTCCTGTAACAATTGGCAGAACCGAGATGTTGCGTTGTCCTTGAAGGAACTCAAACTCACCAGTGCCGTAGATGACCGAGAGAACTTCGTTGAAGTCACAGATTCCATCTCCATCGCTGTCGACAGGAGTATCCATGGCATCCTTGGAGTCGGTTGGGCCACATTCAGCTTCCTGAAGATCGGTCCAACCATCGTTGTCATCGTCCAAGTCCTCAATCAGTCCAGTCGTCGATTCACCGAACAATTCGTCAGGCATTCCGTCGCCATCGGTATCGAGGTAAGCAGCAGCATCGTTCGGGAAGGCATCTGGTCCTGCTTCACAGTAATCGACTGGAAGTGCAGGTGCAATCGGTCCATCGCAGATACCATCACCATCGGTATCAGCATCCCATGCATCCGTTCCCGTGTTGTTGGCATCGACATAGGTGCTTGTGTTGGTCTCAACACTGTTGTTCAGACCATCACCATCGATGTCATCGTCAATCGCATTGCAAATGAAGTCGCCATCGAGATCGGCTGGAACGTCGGAGCCATCCAACGGGTTGGAGAGACAATCACCCTCAATGAGGTCGGTAAAGCCATCACCATCATCGTCAAGGTCTTCGATCAATCCACGACGTGGGTCTGCATCTTCAGGTAATTCGTTCGGTAGGCCATCAAGGTCCGTATCCTCCAAGACACCGATTTGAACAACGAATGCATCGTTGAACAGACTGCTGTTGGCATAGATGGTGAAGTTGGTCAAGTCCATTAATTCGGTCGGCGTTCCCCAAATCGTACCGTTATCAGCGCCTAAGAACAGGCCTTCAGGCAAGTCTGGTTCAATCTCGAAGGTTGAACCACTGATGATCAATTCAGGCTCGAGAGCAACCATTTCGGAGTTGTTCAAGAGATACAACGGTCCGAGTGACATGTTGTAGAACAAGTCCTCAACGGTGATGTTGACAAAGACCGTAATCGAACCAACATCGTTGGATGCTGTAATGGCGTACATGGTGCGGTTCTGGACCTGTGTTGCAACACCTGACAGCGTACCGTTGGTCACATCAAACAGCAAGCCCGGTGAAGGGTCAGGCAGGATGCTCCATGATGTCACCTGTCCACCGGTGAGAATCGGTTGAAGATTCAAAACGCTGGAATCGTTCAGCAAGACCGCTTCATCAGGTACGTAAGCAATCATTGGGACTTGGTCAAGAACGGTGATGTTGATTTGAGTTGTTGAAGAACCACCGCTGTTGGTTGCCGTAACGGTGTAGAGACGCATTGCCATGACTTCTGTTGGCGTTCCGGTGAGTTGACCCGTCGATTGATTGAACTCAAGACCTGCAGAAAGACTTGGTGAAATGTCCCACGTGAGAGGAGGACCGCCAAGGTTGATCGGAAGCATGTCGAGCACGCTCGTATCGTTGGTCAAGGTCACATTGTATGGAACATAGGAAATTTCTGGAACGATGTCAAGCACTGTGATGTTCAGATATGCCATCATGCTGCCACCACTGTTGTTGGCCCAGACCGTGTACTGTGTCTTGTTCTGGATGAGGCCCGGTGTTCCGGACAGAACACCATCGAGGAAGGCCAAGCCAACCGGAGGTGCAGGTTCAATCTCCCATGATGCGACAACTCCACCTGTAACGTTTGGTTGCAATGTCGCCATTGTGGTGTTTCTCGTGAGAACAAGCTCGTTTGGATTGTAATCGATCATTGGTTCAGGTTCGTTGATGGTCATGTTGATCGATGCCCATGCAGACCCACCGCTGTTGTTGGCCCAAACGATGTACTGTGTACGCGTTAGGTTGACCGTTGGCGAGCCTGTAATCGATCCGTTGTTGAAATTGAGACCTGCTGGCAGGGCAGGTTCGATGGCCCAAGACTGTGGCATTCCACTTGTCGTACTTGACCAAACCGCTTCCCAAACGATGTTCTGCTCGCCACGAGTAAAGGTTTGATTCTCTGGGTTGAATGCAAAATCAACCAACGGTTCGAGGACAGAGATGTTCACCGTATGGGTTGCTACACCACCGCTTGTGTTGGCGTAAATGGTGTACATGATCGGGATGGTTTGGTTGACCGAAGGCGTACCGTAAAGCAGACCGTTATCGAAGAACAATCCTGGTAGAATGTTCGGTTCAATGCCCCACTGGCTAACGTTACCGCCCGTTACGGTTGGATGGAGATCTGTCATTGGAGTCATTCGAGTAAGCGTTAGATTTTCTGGGTTGTAATCCAAGGTCACAATCGGTTCGTTAATGGTCAAATTGACAGTATGGAATGCGGCTCCACCTGTGTTGTTGGCCCAAACGGTGAACGTTTGTCTGCTCATGTTGACAGTCGGCGTTCCGCTGATGACACCGTTGTTGAAGTTCAGTCCTGCTGGCAACGTAGGCGTGATGGTCCATGTTTCGACAGAGCCGTTGGTGGTCGTTGGCACCATGTCAACCATGGCAACACCTCGGGTCATGGTCTGGTTCTCTGGATCGTAATTCAAAATGACACTTGGCTCGAGAATGGTGATGTTGATGGTATGAGATGCAGAACCACCCGTTGTGTTTGCATAGATGGTAAACATGGACAGACTCAGGTTGGCTGTTGGTGTGCCGGAAAGAACCCCGTTTGCAAAGTTGAGCCCCGCTGGAATCGCAGGGTGGATGGC
>JACETE010000063.1 GCA_013911465.1 Candidatus Poseidoniales archaeon | reverse complement strand
GCACCGATTCAAAAACTCGTCCATCGTGATGATTTGGCCCAAGTCGCTGACTTTTTGTTTGCAACCTCAGATACGGAAGTTGTCTTTGTCTATGGAATTCAGAGGAATCGAATCCTACTCTCTGCTCGAAGTCGAAGAGAACACTTGCACATAGGTCTCGCCCTTTCGAAGGAATTCCCGAACGGACAAGCGGGAGGGCATAAGGGAATGGCTGGTGGCCAATTGCAATTGTCATCATTAGGTTTCGAAGACACACTTCCCAACGAAGAGACACATGATGAAATCCTCAATACTCTATCGCAACGCTTGGAAAGCCTCTTTGCCAAGGAGGCCGATGAATGAGCGATTCAGTACCTTTTGTTGACATTTCACCAACCTTGCGGATACTTGGAACTGCCCACGTTGCTACAGCATCGGTTGAAGCGGTTCGCAATCAGATCGAATCCTATCAACCAAAGGTGGTTGGAGTAGAACTATGCAAGACGAGACATGATGCCCTGGTTGAAGGAAGGCGTCTCGATAAAGAGGGATTACGTAGGGTCATCAAAGAAGGAAAAGCACCGATGGTCTTGATGCAAGCGATGTTAAGCGCTGAGCAACGCCGAATGGGTCTGAATGAAGGGCAAGAGCCTGGTGCTGAATTACTCGCTGCTGTTGAGACTGCTAAAGAAGCAGGTCTTGAGGTAGCGTTGGTGGATCGTGACATTCAAGTCACTATGCGTCGAGCCTGGAGAAAAATGCGATGGAGGGAACGATTTCGATTGCTCTTTTCCCTCTTCGGTGATGATGAAGAACCTGAGGAAGATTTTGATTTGGAAGAATTGCTCTCCGATTCAGATCTATTGTCGAGTATGATGGAAGAACTCAAAGAATTCTCTCCAGGAGCAGGTGAAGCATTAATCGATGAGCGAGACCAATACATCGCTGAGAAAATTATGCAATCCAAAACCGATGAAAAGATGCTCGTTGTTGTTGGAGCAGGTCATCTCAAAGGCATTGAGAGAGCACTTACACCCTACACGCCACTACCTCCAGAAGAATTTGAAGCGATTTCGACCGTTCCAAAACGAGGCATCGTAGGCAAACTGCTCCCATTTGCAATTCCGATGATCATTATGGGTCTTGTTGGGTTTGCATTGTTCAATAATGATGATGTTGATGTTGTCAAAATGCTCACTGTATGGACGCTATTCAATGCTGTGTTCGCTGCAATCGGTTGCATCTTAGCACGAGGGCATCCTTTAGCAATTCTAACTGCTGCTTTGGCAAGTCCAATCACCTCATTGAATCCAGCACTTGCAGCAGGTTGGTTTGCAGGGTATGTTCAATTACGAATATCGGAACCAACTGCAGAAGATCTCCAATTGTTCCTCAAAGGAACTTCTATTGGCGGTTTCTGGAGTAATCGTGCAGGAAGAGTATTGCTGGTTACAGCCTTAACAAATCTAGGGAGTATGCTCGGAGCATGGTTCGCAGCTGCCGGTTTTATTGGTGGCGGAGTCACTTAATCCAGTTGCTGAAGAACTCGCAACAAATCAGAATGTGCTTGCACATCATGAACACGTAACCAATCTATGCCTACTTGCTGGGCATATGCTGCAACGCCCAAGGTACCAAACAATCGATCTTCGGTTGAGGTATGGCCAGTAAGTTGTCCAATCATGGACTTTCTTGAGACGCCCCAAAGAATTGAGAAATCATAGTCTCCACGGAAGTGTTGCGATGATCTCAACAAATCGATGTTGTGATCAAGTGTTTTCCCAAAACCGATACCAGGGTCGAGACAGATGTTCTGAGGGTCATGACCCGCATCCACAAGAAGGTGAGCCGTGTTGAGAAGTTCGCTTGAAACATCAGTCACTACATCTTGATAGGAAGGGTTGGACTGCATCGTCTTCGGCTCTCCAAGCATGTGCATGATGCATACAGGGACGTTACGATCCAGGACCAAATCAACCATTTTCTGATCCCGTAAACCAGACACATCGTTGATGATGGTAGCACCTGAATCCAGTGCTTGTCGAGCAACCTCATGATTACGAGTATCTATTGAAATTTCGATGCTGGGTGAAACTGCACGAAGCCCTGAAATAACTGGAAGAACACGTTCTAATTCTTGTTCTATAGAAACAGGTTGTGAGCCTGGACGGGTACTTTCTCCACCAACGTCGAGAATTTTTGCTCCTGATGAAATCATCGATATCCCATTTTGTATTGCCTCATCGACGTTTCTTTGGCGTGAAGGCCCATGGAATGAATCTGGAGTGATGTTGAGAATTCCCATGAGTCCAGGAGAGGATGACTGACGGCGGAACGAAAAAGGTGTCAATGCATCAGCCATGACCAGTTGCAGTAAGGATGGATTCATAAGGCCTCATACCCAAGGGTTTTGCATGTCGGAGATTGAAAGCATCCATTCAACGGATGGTTTGAGCCATTCAACGACTGAACTTGGGGTAAGTGAAGCCACGCTGGATCTCGCAGAGCGTGTCGCATTGCGACTCAACGTTTTCGACAAGCCTGCCATCTTCAACCTGCTCTCAAGCCGAGCAAAACTTGGAGGGGTCATGGTCACAGTCTCCGTTTTGTTTTGGTGGTTGTTGATCAGCAGTCCATCCTCAGACGATCTTTCGATTGGAGTTTCGAAGTTCTTGGGTTTGGACTTTAATCAAGTTGCGTTGGCAGTAATGGCCCTTGCATTCCTTCATTCTGCATTTGGAGACTTTGGACGTGAAATGGGGTCATTGGTCCCTTCCTTAATCTCTGGATTCATGATCATCATGGTGTTGTTGTATGTTGGAGAGCCACTCGTTACGGCTTTTTTGTCGGACTCTATTGAAGTCAATACTGGGCTTTGGAGGAGTACACGACTCGCAATCCTTGGCGCAGGAACAATCTATGGAGGCCACCTTATTGTTGATGCTTACCTGTTACTCTGGCTACGTCGATTCCTAGAAGCGAACGAAGACATGGAACTCACTCCCCCAGGAGAACACGAGGAGAATCTCACCGTTGAGTGAAATCCGTTCTCTTCATGAACACGACTATCGAGGCGAATCCATGGCCGACCATGATGTCATCATCCTCCGCCTTGGTTATCGACTGGGCCGAGACCCAAGAATAACTACCCACCTTGCCTTGGTTGCACGGGCCTTAGGCGCCACCAAGTTCCTCTTTTCTGGAGATGAAGATGATCGATTACCAGAAAACATTGGTTCTGTCAATCAACGATTTGGCGGTGACATGGTTGTTCAACATATCAAGAGTCCAATGGCTTGGTTGAGAAAATTTGTCCGAGATGGCGTTGATGGCAATCCTCCCGGGACAGCTGTTCACTTGACAATGTATGGTGCATCCTATCGTAGTGTAACACCAAGCATTCGAAGAGATCGCCCACTCGTCGTCATTGTAGGTGGGGCAAAAGTGCCATCTGAAGTCTTCCAAATCTCACAATACAATCTTGCTGTAGGAAATCAACCACATTCTGAAGTCGCTGCACTCGCGTTGTTTCTTGATGGCTGGTATGGAACTGGTTCAGTTGAAAGAAACCTTGATGGCGGTGAATTAATCATCAACCCCAGCAATACTGGAAAAGACGTCACTGATACGAAATGATGGTTGCCATTTCCATCCAAAACCATCCCCAATCATTATGGATGGCCTATAACGAATACCGCTGATGTCAATGGACGGTAACGGCCCCTCCGGATTCGCCCCGGGTCGACGTAACCATGGCGTCGCAAATGCACCACTCTTTCCAGACGCTGCTGATGCACTCGTGGAGAAGGCAAACCTTCCAAAAAGAGCGAACGGTGAAGGGATACTCTTACTTGCAGATGGAGGTCGTTTTGAAGGCACATTATTCGGTGCTGAAGGCTTTGGCGAAGGGGAACTTGTCTTCACTACAGGCATGATGGGATATCAAGAATCACTAACGGATCCATCTTGGGCAGGACAAATCCTAACCTTCACGTACCCACTTATCGGAAACTATGGAATTCACGGGGGAAAATCTGAATCTCGTGCAGTATGGCCGAAGGGTGTTGTTGTTCGACATGCAATGAACGACCCAGACCATCGAGACTCGATCGGTACTATATCTGAACTTCTTCAAGCACATGGCGTTCCTGGGATCGAAAACATCGACACGCGAGCAATTACCCGACGTGTACGAGAACTAGGTACTGTACTCTGTATCTTTGGACCAAAAGAGAGAGAACAAGAGATGGTCAAGCGACTTGAGGTTCTGACATCGCCAGAGCTTGATGACCTCGTTGACCTTGTATCGATTGATGAACCGGTTGTCCTCAACCCAGGTGCGACCGATGATATTGGTCAACCATTACCTCGAATAGGTGCATTAGACTGTGGTGTCAAATACAACATATTGAGGAATCTTTGTCAACGATTTGAAGTTGTATGGTGCCCCCCTGATACCGAATTTAATGTCTTACAAGAATTTGGAATTGAAGCACTCTTCTGCTCAAACGGACCGGGCGACCCTGCCCATCCAGGGAAAGCAACATCTGCACGCCATACTCTTGCAAAAGCCGTCTCATCTGGTTTACCCGTAATGGGTATTTGCCTTGGACATCAACTGATGGGCCTTGCATCGGGCTTGAAAACCTACAAGATGCGTTATGGCCATCGAGGAGCGAATCAACCCGTCGTCGATCTGAAAACTCGACGTGTTTGGATCACATCGCAGAACCATGGGTTTGCAGTTGCTGACCCACAGCACGGAATGCTTGCAGCCCATCCTAGTGGGGCCACATCGCCTGAAGGTGAGAATCTGCATGGATACGATGTTGAAGTTCGTTACATCAATGCGAACGACAAAACCGTCGAGGGCCTTGATGTGTTGGGGCGGCCGTGCTTTACAGTCCAATTCCATCCAGAAGCCTGCCCTGGACCGCATGATGCTGAACCATTGTTCGACCGCTTCAGGGAACTTGTTGATAATCATCGCAGAGGTGATGCATGATGCCACGTAGAGACGATCTCAATACCATTCTCGTTCTCGGTTCAGGCCCCATCAAAATTGGACAAGCTGCAGAATTTGATTTCTCAGGATCTCAGGCAGTTCGTGCTCTTCGAGAGGATGGATATGAGGTCATTCTCGTCAATTCCAATCCTGCAACCATCCAAAATGACCCGGAAATGGCAGACAGGGTATACATTGAACCCCTCTTACCCGACACTGTTCGAAAAATTCTGGAAATCGAAAAGCCGGATGCTCTTTTAGCAGGTATGGGAGGACAAACAGCACTCAATATTGCCAGTGAGTTGGCCCATGACGGCACCTTAGAGAAACTAGGCGTTGAACTGATTGGGTCCGATCTCGATGCAATTGACAAAGCAGAAGATCGTGAATTGTTCAATCAAGTTTGTGAATCGATTGATCTACCAATCTCCAAAGCAATTGCTTGCAACTCCTTGGATGAAGTCATCAAAGCAGCAGAAGAAATTGGTTCATGGCCAATTCTTATCCGACCAGCGTTTACACTCGGAGGACTTGGAGGAGGTACTGCTTTTGACATGGGGCAACTTGTAGAGATTGCTACACTCGGACTTCGCAACTCTCGAATTAATCAAGTTCTCATCGAAGAATCCATCCTTGGATGGCAGGAACTGGAATATGAGGTCATGAGAGACACAGCAGATAACGCAACGATTGTCTGTACAATGGAAAACATCGATCCTATGGGCGTTCATACTGGAGAATCTGTTGTCGTCGCACCACTCCAATCCTTTTCTGATGCTGATCATCAAGAACTTCGAGACAAAGCACTTGCATTAATTCGAGAATTGAACATTAAAGGTGGATGCAACGTCCAGTTTGCTTTCAATCAGTTCACTGGTGAAATCCGAGTGATTGAGGTCAACCCTCGAGTCAGTCGTTCCTCAGCACTTGCATCCAAAGCCACAGGATACCCCATTGCTAGAATGGCTGCAAAAATTGCAGTAGGTTACACGCTGGATGAATTGCCAAACCCAATCACTGGAGAGGGGACCACTGCTGCATTCGAACCAACATTGGACTATGTTGTTGTCAAAATCCCTCGTTGGCCATTCGACAAATTCCGAACAGCTGACCGAACGTTGGGAACTTCAATGAAATCCACTGGTGAAGTCATGGCCATAGGTCGGAACTTCGAAGAAGCATTTCTCAAAGCATGGGCTTCACTTGAACAAGGATGCCCATATCCTCGCCCCTTGACAAGAGCAGATGAATCCGAAGGAGAAGGAATGGCCGAACGTGCACATGAGCAACTCCCGGATAGTGTTCTTGTGGATTGGCTTCGAATTGCAACAGACCGCCGGATGGGAGCATTACTCGAGGCCTTCAGAAGAGGCTGGAGCATTGAGAGAGTTCACGAAATCACCCGTATCACACGTTGGTTTTTGCAACGGTTTGAGCATATAGCAACGATGGAAACCGATCTTGTCAATATGAAAGTTCGTCCATCGTCGCTTGATCACAAGACGATTATTCGCTACAAATCACATGGATTCAGTGATGCCCATATTGCAGATGCGTTAAACGGATTCAAACCATCTGGTTGGAAATCATTACCCGAGGACTGCAATGAAGACAGTGTCATGCATCGTCGTCATGAATTAGGTATTCATCCACGCTACCGAATGGTCGATTCCTGCGCCGCAGAATTTGCTGCAAAGACACCGTATTACTACTCGACATATGAGCCATTCCAAGAGAATGGTATCGATCACGTCCCAAACCTCGAAGAGAGAAACAAACAGCGCATGGTTGCCATTGGTTCTGGACCAATACGAATTGGACAAGGCATTGAGTTTGACTACGGTTGTGTACATGCAGTGATGGCCATTCGAGCAGCAGGTATGGATGCAGTCCTGATCAACAACAATCCTGAAACCGTTTCGACCGACTTTGATACCTCTGATCGATTGTATTTCGATCCATTAACCAACGAATGCGTTTCAGAGATTCTGTTGCGAGAAAAAGCACACGGGATTCTGTTGCAATTCGGAGGACAAACCGCCATCAACCTCGCTCAACCTATCGAAAACCGGCTTAAGCACCTGGCTGGAAAAGGAGCAGATGTCCAAATTCTTGGCACGAGCGTAGACGGGATTGATGAAGCAAGTGACCGTGAACGATTCGAAACATTCGCAAAGAAGCACGGATTGAGGATGCCAAATGGTGCTACGGGGACCTCAGCAGACGATATTCGAAAGGCAGTTGAAGACATTGGATTCCCAGTCTTGATTCGCCCTTCCTATGTTCTAGGAGGACGTGGAATGGAAATCCTATCCAACGAAACACAGTTGGAAGCTTATCTGAAAGAAGCATATCTTGCACCGGACAAGCCATTGCTTGTCGATGAATATCTTGGGCATGCCACTGAATTGGACGTAGATGCTGCTGGTGATGGGAGCGATGTTCTTGTTGGAGCAATCATGGAACACCTCGAAGAAGCAGGCATTCATTCGGGCGATTCGACGTGTTTCATACCCGCCCAGAATATTAGTGAAGAAATGCTTACTCGAGTGGCAGAACAGACGAGAACAATCGGTTTGGGCCTGAATATCAAGGGTTGCTTCAACATTCAATTTGCAATACAGGGAGAGGACTTGTATGTCCTAGAGGTCAATCCTCGTTCATCTCGAACTGTTCCCTTTGTTGCCAAGTCATCCGGTCTACCCTTGGCCAAGATAGCAGCCAATGTAACAATCGGCATTCCACTTTCTGAACAAACAATTCCCAAGCGGACCTCTGGTCAGATTTGCGTAAAAGCGCCAGTATTCCCATTCATTAAGTTACGAGGGCTCGATCCAGCACCAGGCCCAGAAATGAAATCCACTGGCGAAGTGTATGGATCTGACACATCTGCAGACATTGCATATCTCAAGGCAAGATTGGCCACAGAAGTCCCTGTTGCATCTGAAGGCGGAGTCTATCTAACCGTTCGGAATGAAGACAAGGAAGGACTTGTTTCAATTGCTGAGGAACTCTTTGACCTTGGCTTCACACTTTATGCAACTCCAGGAACTGCTGATGTTCTTCGTAGCTCTGACATCGAGGTTACAACTGCCTATAGAATCAACGATAGGAAGCACCCTGATGCACTTGACCT
>JACETE010000062.1 GCA_013911465.1 Candidatus Poseidoniales archaeon | reverse complement strand
TCTTCTGGTCTGAAGTTCTTGTCTTTCCCATGCAAGCAACGTGATACATGTGCAAGTGATCCGCTTGCATCAATCAACAAATCGCAGGTATATCGTCCCTTTTCGGTTACGATAAGAAGCGAATTGGATTTTGAACGGCGCTTGACATTTGTAACCGGTTCTGACATGCGAATTTCAGCACCAGCGGCAATGGCCTTCTCTGCTAAATATCCATCAAATTGCAAACGATGTCCCGCAAATGCATCCAAATCGAAGTTGTAGGATTTCCCACTTGGGAGAAAAACTCGCATGTGATCGAGACGATGAAGTTGAATTCGGTCAGGGAATTCAAAAGATTGCTTCAACCAATCGTGTTCATCAAGTCCATGAAATGTTCCGACGACCTCTCCCCAGTTTGGTATACATTCACCACACTGAGCGGGATTTCCTACGATTGCTCTTCGTTCGAGAATGAGCACATCGATGTCATCTTCCGCGAGTCGTTGGGCGCATGTCGCCCCTGCAGGACCTGCCCCTACGATGATGACCTCACGGTGCTCAATGTCCATCTGATCACCTTATGCATGACGCTTGTGCACATTTTCAGCAACTTGCATTAGCAATGATTTCGCCATAGAAGAAGGGAATTGTTCCAGTTCTTGTATTGCTCGTTCAAGATGAGTAAGCATAAGCGATTCTGCATACATAATCGAATCTGATGTATCCAAGAGTCCCATCAATTCGTCCCAGAGTCCATCATTGAAGTTGTTGAGTATCTCGGCAAGTTGTCTTCTTCGTTCACCATGGAGCAAGGTTAAGGCGTGAATCAATGGCAAGGTCATTTTTCCTTCAATGACGTCTTTGCCTCTTGGTTTGCCCATCCTTTCGTCACCACGAAGGTCGAGTAAATCATCCATAAGTTGGAATGCAATCCCAAGTTCCATCCCAAACCTGCCAAGTGCTTCGGATTGTTCTTTCGATGCGCCAGCGATGATGGCAGCGCTTTCACACACTGCTGCGAATGGGCCTGCAGTTTTTCCACGAACGATTTGCAAGTAGTCTTCAGGAGATGTGGAGAGGTCGAGAACGTGGTCGAGTTGCATGAATTCCGATACCGCAATGTTTGCGCAAGCCTCTCGAATCAAATCGATGCACTCTTTTGTGTAACGACCACTCAAACCATAGCCTTGAACGAAAAGCCAGTCGCCTGCAATAATTGCTTTTGGCTGACCGATTCGCTCGTGAAGGGTCGTAATTCCTCTGCGAAGTTTAGCAGCATCATTGATGTCATCGTGAATGAGGGTTGCAGTGTGAATTAATTCGAATGCGAGGGCTAGGTCCATGATCTCGGCAATGTCGTTCCCACCCGCAACTTCGTAACAGAAAATTCCAAGCAATGGCCGTAGCCTCTTTCCTCCAGAAAGAAGCATCTCTCCAGACAATTGAGCTACTTCTCCAGCCCCATTGTTTATTTCTCGTTCAATCAGTGCTTCAAGGGCTTCGTTGACCTTCTCACGGAGGTCTTCAAGGCGGAGAAGTTGCGCTTCAGAAATAACTTGCACAGTACACTCGACGAGGGTGTCCTTCTTAACGAGTGGGCTACGCCCATAGATTGCTGAGGGCCCCTTAGCCGAGGTGAGAAATTGGATGACGAACGATTAGTTTTCCTTTCAACATCGTCTCATGGTGACGGTGTTCGTCAACAAGTCGAGAAGGTTCTTGAACAACGCAGCAAGACTTTCAATGCTATTCTTCGCCAAACCCCGACCATTGAAGATGCGCTTTCACTCCTTGCAGATGGAATGGGCGATTTGGTTGCAATGAGCCCAGAAAATTGGCTTCAACATCGCAACGACAACATTGCGATTGTAGGTTTGCTCTCTCGCAGAGAACCTACCTGGGTATTGGTAAGTGACGACAAGCCAGAGTATTTGGTCAAAAATGCTCGAATTATCTGCCATCATCCACTCCTTCAACGGCAAATGCATCGTCTTCGTCAAGACTATGAATTACTCATGAAGGATCAGGTTGAACTTGGAGAACAGGAATTCGATTCTCGAGAGGAAATCGAGCAAATGGAATCGCTTCGAGCAGATGGAATCATTGATGGTTATGTTGTCAAGCGTTCCCAATACAATCTTCTCTCGAGTAAAACACGTCGTCACACGCTCGGATTGCACAAAGGATCTCCAGAACGTACACATTTCGTACCACCTCCTCTCAACGGGTTTACGTTGCTTGTTGGTCGAGTTGGTTTCCCGAAACAAAGGATTGAGCATATCCTCGATCCTTCTGCTGAATTCGCCTATCGAATCGAATCTGCGTTGCTGGACAGTATACCTAGTGATTTGGTCGATTTGACTGGAATACATGTTGAACAACGCGGTATTGGCACAATTCTTCGTGAAGCAAAAAGAAACAAAGACGATTGGACGATGACTGCAGTAATCAACCCCGAAAAGAAGGTCAAGGATGCAGGGACTCGAGTCGAAATGAGAATTGAAACTCTCAGTGTTGATGGAAAAGTGAGTGCCTGTGCAGAACAGGTTGGCCCAATCGAAAAACATCGTGTTGCAATGGTTAATTTGCTACAGGAATGGGGCAGTATGCTAACGACATTAACTTCTGAACATGCTGCAACCAATCGAAGAGTACGTGACATGCCGGATGAATTCCATGAGGAACGTCCAGCAATGATGCGAATTCACTCGGATGAATCCGAGTAACCCAGCAGTCGGCGAGCCTCTTCGATAGCTTCCTCACTTCTGTTCTCTCCGACGAGAACAATTTCGAATCCGTTTTCCGTAAGGTATCGTTCCAATTCGACGAGAGCAACATCTGGATTTGGATCACAGAGATTTGCAATGATTTCATCAATCTCTCTCCCTGTTGCTTCCCAACCACCTGCTGCTTTCTGTAGCTCGATTGCAAATCTCTCCACAATTTCCACGGCAGATCTGCTCGGAGTCTGTGCCTCCCGTAATGAGTTGGCTACAGACTCGTGTTGGTCACGAAGTTGTTGGACCTCAACCAGTGTTGATTGGAGGACGGTACGGAATTCCTCAATGTTGTTGTTTTTCGAATATCTCCGGTGTGCTTTCTCCAATTTTGTATTGATGGATGATGCCCCTGCTGCAATCGCTTCCTTCGATTTCACAGCCTGAACAATTGCCTCACTTGCAAGTTGAATTCGTTGCGTCAAGGTGTCGTTGAATCGTCTTGTTTCATCTGCGATATCCCGACGCACAATTTCACGGAGCGTATTGCCCAGTTCATTGGCTTGCTTGAGCATGGTTCGAGCGGTTTTTTCAGCAGTTACCATTCATCCACCACGAAGCCCTGCTCGTCGAACGTGTTTGAAGGTTTAGCCGAAAAAAAGAGAAAATCATCTGTATATGGGATGTGAAATTCGAAGCCAAAAACGGCCTATTGACGCCAATCCGACGGCGAAACCACATATACTGTAAGGAAACAACCAAGGATAGGTGAAGTGATGAGTAATCGTTCGAGTCTATTGTCTGAGCTCTATCAGGCACGTCTTGAGGACCTCAAAGAGATCGCTTCAGCATACGGTCTTGCAAAGAATGGGTCCGTTGAATATCTTCGTGCACAATTAATTCGAGACCTCATTCTTTCCGAATGGGATTTGACCTTAGATGGCCTCAAGAACATCCTCAATAGTGACTTGGGAAGCCTACTCGGTGTGTTTGGAATCAAAAAAACGGGGTCGCTTCGAACACGACGACAACGCCTTTACTTGCATCTTAATCATGATCCAAAACAACTCAAGGAAGAGAATCTTGACAAGATGACAAAGGAGGAATTGCATGCTTTGTGTAAGGCATTGGAACTTCCTCGTTCAGGAAATCGTCAAACACTATTGATACGAGTTGCTGGCGTTCTTTCTGCTCAGCACAAGAACTGGGGGACAATCAAACGTTCTCTCAAGCGAGGAGGTGGTTCAGTAGAAATCCCATCTCCCGGTGATTCAGATGAAGTTCAAGAAACAGAAAGCCCATCCATCGAAAAAGCGGTGGAAACGTTCGTCAGCGAACATCCCGAGGGATGGTCCTTTGAGCAGGAATCTGAATTGATTGAAACAATCGAAGAGACACAAGTAGAGACTTCTCTCGCAGATGTCGCTACCTCTATAGAAGAAAGCCTTACATCACATGCCCCTGTACTTGAACAACCGGTTCCACCAATGCTCCAAGAGCTTTCATCAGAAGAACCAACACTTGAAGAAGAAGCTGCTTTGTTGGAAATATCTTCCCGTCGTGCTGAGGTTGAAGCGGCTGCAAGGGACTATCTTTTGGTTGGAAGTACAACTGATCTTGATGATATGAATACCTTCATCGCAAGCCTATCGAACCATGGTTTTTCGGTTGAGTTGGCTCGTGTCAGGGATGCAATCCGGACAATCATCATGGAGACTGCATTCCGCTCCGAGCAAGAACAGCACGCACTCTCAAGCAAGCCTGGGTCATGGTCCGAGCGTGAAGCGATTCGCTTGTTTGAACAAATGCGTCCACAATTAAGGGAGCGAATTCCTGAAATTGTTGCGGGCCGTCGAGGGAATCTTGTCCAAGCCCGGATGGAATTTGAGGAGGAAGCGAGAGCATTGGGACTTGATTTGAGAAGTCCTGCAGTTTCAGGACGATTGCATGCTCTGTTTGATCTCCATCTTGAAATCAGTGAAGCAGAAGAATTGCAAGATCCTTCTGCAGCAAGAAGGAATCGAATGCTTCGAATTCTCTATCACGGTGCAGTCCACCTTCCAGATGATGTACGTCGTACGATTGAAAGACTTGAACGAAACCTACCTTCCTTTGAATCACTTGTTGAAACGGTTCTCGAATCAAGTGAGGGGGATTTCTCAGAGGCACAGCAAGGCCTCATCATTCGCTTCCTTGAATCAAAGGGTTATCTCGTGAATACTGCTGAATTGCGTCCACGCGTACTGGCTTGTGCAGGAATTGTTGGAACTGAACTTGGGTATTTGACGCCAAGTCAGATTCCACGTCTCGCACCGGGTATCCTCGTCAGTGATGAGCAAGTAGATTCCATTGTTGCGGAACTGAAGGCTCTTGCTGCAACATTCAAGCCAACTGTTGCTACGGAAGAGGAAGAACCGGAATTGCATGTTGCAGAATCGGTTGCAGATGCTTCTGATCGTGTTGGCGAAGTCCGTGGAAAAATCGACAGAGTTGATGCCCTGCTGTCACGTCTTCGATTGCAAGACGGTCAATGATGACTCTGAGCATAGAAGTTCTGAACCACAGTTGTAACCGATTGAATATCTGTGATATCTCGGGCGATTAAATCTTCAATGATTTGCTGTCGTTGTTGAACGTGTTTTTCGAAGATATCTGGTGTGACACCAGCAGCACGGCAAATAACTTCTCGAAGGTTGGATGGAATCCCAGTTTCTTCGATTTGGTCAGTTGATGCATTGTACTTCCAGATTGTATTCAATCTCGGTTTTGAACCTTCCATACCAGCAATTTCTGCAACCTCAGTAATCTTACGAGCTGTTTTCCCATTAACATGCAGGCGTGCTTGAATAATAATCAAATCGAGTCCTGTTAGCATGATTGGAGGGACGTTCATTGGAGGATTGATCATCCTCGTGACCGTCTCTTGAGCGGTGTTGGCGTGAAGGCTTCCAAAGGAACCATCGTGTCCAGTGTTCATTGCTGTGAGCAATGTTGCGGCCTCTGGTCCACGTACTTCACCAACAATAATTCGGTCAGGACGCATACGAAGGCTCGACTTTAGACAATCGTTCATGTCGACCTCAGGGGTTCCATCAGGACGTTCACGGCGTGTCTCCATTCGGAGCCAGTGGTCGTGATAGACCTGCAATTCAGCAGTATCTTCCACAGTCAAAAGTCGTCGATGCCATGGGATGTACATACCCAAACAGTTGAGTGTGGTTGTTTTACCTGAACCTGTCCCTCCAGCAATTACGAAGTTTGCAGGACGGCTATCGAGTCCTTCAATCCAAACCCACATCATTGCAGCAAGACGTGAGTTAACGGTTCCAAACTTGACCAGATCAATCATTGTGAGTGGGTCTTCCTTGAATTTACGGATGGTGAGGGTAGGGCCGTCTGGAGAAACTGGAGGGATGGTACCGTTAACACGGGAACCGTCAGGGAGTCGGCCATCGAAAATTGGAACCATTCCGGGTCCATCACCGAGAGGAACGCTGGTGTAAGCGGCAATGTTCTTTGCGATTTGAAGTCCAGTCTCATCATTAATCCAAACATTTGTTCGACACATTCCATGCTTACGATGTGCAACTTTCACACACTGCGTTCCTCCGTTGTACATGACTTCTTCCAAATTGTCGTCCTCAAACAAAACAGCGAGATCTCCGTGTGGATTCGGAGCAACTGAACCTTCGACATGGTAAATCGGTGAAGGATGGTTTGGTTCTGTGTAAATGGTTACATTTCCGTATTGTTCAATAATTTGTTCAGACATGAATCAGCCTCCAATGAGTTTTGTAGCACCTAGGAAAATGAACATTGACATTGCCATCCATCCCGGAACGAACCACATTGTGTCTCGCATACGGCCAAGCATGCGGCCTGCAACAGCAACACCGACTGCACTAGCGACGGCGAAGAAGAGGCTAAATGTGGCCAAGAATCCTTCAATCTGGAAACCTGAAGAGGCGGGTGTGAACAATCCGACAAGGAATCCAATGAGGCCAGGCAATCCAATGCAAACGAATAGGATGATGAGAATCCCTCTGCCTTGGAGTTCAGATTCTCGCTTGTTCATCAGGTCGTTAAGTCGTTCGTAATCCATTGAGAGGTTCATCAAAATCTCTTGGAGTGGAGCATTTTGTTCAATCGCAGTCTCGAGCAGGTGCATGACCCTCTGAACTTGAGAGGAGCGAGTTTTCGTTGCAAAACTTGAGAGTGCAGCATCAAAGGAGCTGGAGTGACTCTCTTTGAGAGTCTCTTCAAGAAGCGGTCCAAGTGGTGCAGGAGCAGTCTTTGCTTGATGTTGCATCGCTTCTTGAATACCCAAGCCTGCACCGACTTCATCAGACAGCCCTTCAAGGAATGAGGGAAGAGCATTTTCGATTTTTCTTCGGCGAATTCGCTCACGGATGGGAGGTATTCCTCCGCCAATCAATGCCATTCCGACGACTCCAAGCATGAGCATCATCGGATGATTGCTGAAGGATTCAAGGAAACGGAACAACATGGTATCACAATCCAGGATCCTTGGTATGAGTCTTGATTCCAATCATTATCATTGCAAAGAGTGTAAGGAAGAGTCCGATATTAACGACGACGTCAATGGTCGACTGTTCTGGCATACTAAAGAAAGAACCCATGTCTCCTACCAATTGAGGGAAGAGCCCCAGGACGGCAAGAATGATTGGGCCAATCATTCCGATTGAGAGTAATGATTCTGGTACTCCACTCAAATCCTCGATGTATTTCTTGACATCCTCAGTACGTTCTTCTTCCATTCGAGAACCTTGCTTCTTGAGTGTTTCAATAATGTCCGTATTTTGAGTGATATTCATGTGCATAATGTTGAGAAGGCGACGGTACCCTTCAGTCTCGACTTTACCCATTAGCGACTTGATTTCTTTGGCGAGAGGTCTTCCTCCTTTTCGGACCTTATCCATCATATCGCTAAAATCTTCAGAAATGATTCCATATCCACCTTGAGAAATACTGTGTATGGTTGCTTCCAACCCAATACCAGAGGACATGAGAACATCCATTGCACGAATGACATAGAGGACTTCACGCTTTTCGTCAAGTTTCCTCATCCGTCTTCACCTCAAATGACATCTTCAATAAGTTCAAAGACGAACTTTTCCGTTGACCCTTCGTATTCCAGTGATGCGAAGATGACCTTTACATCACGCTCTTCAAACGGGTCGTGAATAAATGGCTGTCCTGTTCGGAACATCTTCAAGATCTTCTTGTAGTCATCAACAGAGAGAATCCCTCGGACGGTATAGATGGTCGATTCAGCACCTTCATCGTGCAGATTATCGCCTTCTCCGCCACGGATAATCGTTCTCGTTAAGCGTCGTGCAATTTTGACATCGATGTCCGCATTTGGAATGCGAATCCAGTCCGCTGAACCTGTTCCCGTTGCCGGTCGAATGAAGAAATCCATACCTGCCATATTGACCCCTAAACGGTTGAGGGTGGCGGCAAGATTTGAATGTAATGGAACATTTTGTTCATGCTACAATCTTGAACCACCCAAATCGGGGTTCATGCAATATGCCTTCATCGCTCATTGTATCGAGTTCAGCCTCAGACTGTTCACGAGTAAAACCACGGGCTGAAAGGTTGCGGACGAGCGATTCGAAATCGACTCCTTCTCCATTATCCATTGCTTGAATGCATTCAAGG
>JACETE010000061.1 GCA_013911465.1 Candidatus Poseidoniales archaeon | reverse complement strand
GCCTTACCATGAGTCAGCGCAAGACCTTCAAACAATGGAATGTCAATACGGAAAATATGCATGCAACAAAGACCTGTGAGTCGATCATCGACCATTTAGGACGGCGACATAACCCTCACGTCATTGTTGGTTCTCCTGAAGTTGGGAAAAGTCACTTGTTGCATGCAACTGGACAGAGTGCGCTTCGTTACTATGACGATGATGTTCGAATTCTTCGAGCAAGTGAACTTGCAAGCAGTGATTCAATTCCATCCGATTGGCACGAAAGTATCGCTTCCACCTCCCTTCTTCTCATCGATGATGCACATCTTATCGCAAGGAATGAAAAGCATGCTCAAAGCATCGGTCATCTTGTTGATTACGCCCTTAATCTCGGAGTGCATGTCCTCTGCACTTCGTTGGAAAATCCACGTGATTGGCCTTCATCCCGATTGTGGGAATTGTTGAACCAAGCATCAATCTCAACACTGTATTCCGTTTCTGAGGCCAGTTTGGCCATGCACATCAAGCACCAAGCTTCGCTTATGGGAATGCTGTTTGAGGATGCCCACACCATGGAAGTATTGAACCACAGTGGCATCTCATGGAGGGGTGTTGAAGCATCACTCTCAACGCTCGAAGATGCACGCGATTCAGGAAGAAAACTCTTGGATCCTGAAGATGTTACACTTTTGCTTCAGGGTCAAATTTCAGACCATTCTGAACCAAGAGAGGACAGTCCTAATTCATCGATTACTCTTGCGTCAGACATCTTCAAACGAGCCTCAGATGTCGTGTATTCAGACGTTGATGTCGGAGGAATCGAGCTACACACAACCGCTTTAGAGGAACAAGAAGACGATTGGGAGCCAACAATCGTAACAGCCGAAGAATTGAGTTCAGCAAATGATATGCTCGAAATGCATCTCAAAACCACGCTGGACGAACTCACGCCTGAAGCACCTACTGTTCTTGATGTTGATTCGAGAGATCGACACTTGACCCATCAAATGGGTCATCTTGGCGACAAAGATGTTGGCCGTGCTGCAGACGTCCTTGCTGGAATTGACATCTCCATTGACAAAGCACTCTCTGAACGAGAACGAATTGTAGCAAGTGATGAACTTCGCCTGCGTCATCTGGAGTTGATGATGGAGAATCTTCTCCAGCGTACAGAGCATGCAGACATGGATGAACTCATTTCAATCACCGATGAATTACGATTCATTCAACATGAACTTGGACTTGTAAGCGAAGATTCTATGGAAGCATTTGAAGCAGAAGATGAGGAACTTAAGGTTGCAAGACTTTCCACGATCAAACCAACAACTCGGTTGATGGGTGAGGAAGAATGAGGGGTGCTTGGTGGGCCGAAGGGGTTCGGTTTACCTGCCAACCTGATTGTGGTCGTTGTTGCGACGAACCTGGCGGAATTGTGTACCTCTCACGCAGTGATGTGGAACGATTGGCACAACATGCAAACCTCACCGTTCCAGAATATCTCAAAAAGGATTGCACAACCACACTCGATGGAAGATACGTGTTGCGTTCAAATCAATCCGATGGGATCTGTATATATCTTGATGAGAACAAGCAGTGCACCATCTACGAAGTTCGACCTCAGCAATGCAAGGCGTTCCCGTGGTGGGCAGAAAATCTTCGCAGTCAACGGTCTTGGAAGCAAGTCAAAGCATCTTGTCCGGGATTAACTGCAGAGGACGCTATTCTCATTCGTGGTGAAGAGATTCAAATTCATGTCAATGCCGATCGCCAATCAACCCAAGGATTTCGCGTCTGGGAAGATTCGTGACTCGGTGTAATTTCCAACACCGAAGGTATTCTTGCTCGTCCTTTCCTTTATACGAATGACCGATTTGGCTCATATCGGTGAGACCGTGACGGATGAAGCAAACCACTTGCTCAACTTGACAGAGTCCCATCTTGACATCGGTATGCGAGGCGTTCCTGTTGGAACATGTCGCACATCGTTCGTTACTCCAGGAGAAGGCGTTCACTACTGCGGATACCCCATAACTGAACTCGCAGGCATGGTTCCCGAGGATGTTGTTTACCTTCTCCACAACAAGGAACTACCAACACCTGAGCAGTCTGAGGCATTTCGTGCAGATTTGGCTCGTCGAGCAGTCATGCCTGGCGACCTTGGTCCAATTTTCTCTGCACTTCCACAAGATGGGCACCCTATGGACTGGCTTGCTGTCGGGATTCAAACCCTTGGAATGTGGGATTGTGTAAACGATTGGAAAGAAGATGCCTTGAATCTCGTTGCTCGTATGCCTCGATTGATGGGAATGTTGTTCCGTTATCGAGAAGGTCGTACTGAGGGCATTCCAAATGATGATCCAAGTCTGTCAATGATCGAGCGATTCACCAACACGCTTCAACTCGATGTAGATCAGGAAAAACTCGCACGTGTCTTATCCGTTTATCTCGTCCTGCACATGGACCACGGCGGCGGAAACCTCTCCACATTTGTTGGAAAGGCTGTCGCAAGTGGCCATGCAACTCTGTATTCCGCAATGGCCAGTTCCATGAATGCACTGAGTGGTCCATTGCACGGCCGTGCGAATCAATCCTGTTTGGAGTTCGTACTCCGGGTAGGAACTTCCAATCCTGAGGAAGTGGAACAGTTTGTTCGAGGTGAGCTTGCAGCAGGCCGCCCGGTATTTGGATTTGGACACGCAGTCCTGCGCTCAGAAGATCCACGAGCAACTGCACAGTTTGCTCTTGGAGAGGAAATCTGTCCCGATGATGAGAACTTCAAAATCATTCGGACACTACGAGAGGTCGCTCCTCGCGTCCTTGCAGAAAACCCAAAAATTTCCAATCCGAATGCCAACGTCGATATCGCATCAGGAGCACTCCTCCACCATGTTGGACTCAAGAATCCGAGTTACTACACGACCTTCTTTGGTTGGGCTCGTGTAGCAGGAATTGGTGCTCAAATCTTTGATGAACGCGTCATTATGCGCAACGGAAAAGGAGTTCCAATCTATCGACCGAAATACTTCGCTCGTGATCAGGAACTTCGTCATGTTGAGTAATCACGAATTCATATCGATTTCAACATAACCTTCGTGTTCTCGCACATCGTATGTTTTCAATGGAGTTGGTTTCCTTAACTTACCGAGCAACTTTCCATACGCAGGGAAGTAATGCGCAGGAGACCATTCGTTTACCGAACCATCCTCTGGATGATACGATGTTTGATGCAGAGGACAGCGTAGACAACCGTCTTTGATTTTCCCTCCCCAATGGATTGGCCATGCCATGTGACGGCACAAGGCATTGCTTCCGAACAATCCTTCCTCAGTCCGCATGACCAAGACCATTTTCGTTCCAATGGCTTTCCCTTTGACTTTATTCATCTTCAATTTTGAAGACTTACAGACTCGTTTCCATCGGGGTGAGGTTTCGCTCATGTACTTGGAATAGCCCTTCGACTTATCAACTGATGTTCAAAATCAAGTTCGAATTGTTTCAAATTCTGAACACCCATTTATACATGAACCAAAGCAGTTCAATGCATGGAGAACCCATTCAACAAATTGACTACTGTTTCTGTTACTCGTCCAAAGGCAACGATTGCATCGATTATCGTGATCACACTCGCGCTCGCTTCGATGGCTCGATTCATTAATTTCGACAACAGTGAAGATGCATTCTATCCCCAAAACGATACCACTGAACTCCTCTATGAAATAGAAGAACGATACCAAGCTTCTCTGGATTTTATTCGTGTAATTGATGAAATTGAAGGAGGTGACATGCAAACATCCGATACATGGATTCAGTTTGCCAACATAGAAGCTGAGTTGACCAGCAATGAAATGTTTCTTCCTTACCAAGAGCCCCTGTTTGGAGGTAGTGCTACCAGCGGACCAGCAGGCTCTGCGTTATTTTGGCTAACTACACAAGACCCAATCACAACACAAACATGGCGTGATGATCTATCGATGCATCTTGCAAATACAACAATCGCAAGTGAAGAAAACTTCACCAATGCTCTCAACGATTTGCAACATTCCATCGATTCAATCCCTTCTCCTGTGGCGCCGAGTGCACAAGACCTGCGAGATTGGAATCCAGGGGAGGTTATCGATTGGCAAGCAAGAATTGAGAACCAATCCAACATTAGCGAAGAACTAGGAGCACTTCTTGGCCAAATCCAAGGCTTGCAAGACAGCCGAACAAACCCTGCTGAGGTCGGTGCTGTATCGGCTGTAACCGGTCCACTTCAAGGGACTTTGGGAACATACATGGGATTGCAAAACATCGATCACTTTGGCAACATCATCGCAACAATGCCTGCTGAGGACAAAACAAATCCATGGCAGAGTGACGGCCCTATTTTGATCAGTCTCGTCGTCTCGACCGATGCTGCAAACTATGAGAACGCAACGATTATTGGTGAAGTCCAGGAACTCCTTGTTGGATGGACTGATACGTTTCTTGTTGATTTGAAAAATCAAACTCAAGACGACGAACTTCGTGTATTTTCATTCTCAGAATTCCAGTATGCGCAGAACTCGAACATTGGAAAAGAAATTGGGATTCTCACATCGCTCGCATTGGTATTCCTAACTGTGTTATTGTACATCAAGTTCCGATCCGTTCGTGATACAGCATACGTCATTGGATTAACTGTTCTCGCTATCGCTGCGACCTATGGAGCGGCAGGAATTTTCCAATTAACCTTCAATGCAGCAATGAACAGCATACCGATTCTCCTTCTCGCCATCGGTGTTGACTATGGTATTCACGTCGTTACTCGTATCCGTGAAGTGATGCAGGATATGGAGCGCGATGATCCTCAAGGCCGTACAACTCTGAAGGATTTTGATGAAGAACTTCGAGTCAAGGCCATTCGTACTGGAGCAGTTCTCACCTCCGCTGCACTGGTCATTGCCATCTTTACAGACATGGTTGGTTTCCTATCCTTCAGACTTTCATCGCAGATGTTTTTGGTTAACTTTGGTACTGTTATCGCTCTTGGTCTGTTCGCAATTTATGTTCTAAGCATCTCACTTCTCCCTGCTCTCATGACCGCTTTGCCAACAAAACCACTGCCGCTAGCAAAATCAGGAGCAATGAACGAGACGAAGCTTACCGCTACAATTGGCAGCATGGCAGAACATCGACCTGCCCTCGTGATCATTGTCGCCATTCTCTTATCCCTTCCAATGGCTTATGGAATGAGCACTCTTGAAGTTGGGTTCGATACAGCAGATCAGTTTGATGACTCTCTTGAAGTGGTTCAAGATTTCCTTATGATTGCTGAGAAATTCCAAAGCAGTCCAACACCATTGTATGTTGTGCTTGAGGGAGACATCCTGTCTGCTGAAGGAATCCTTGCATACAATACTGCAATCGACACCCTTCTCGCAACCGATGGTGTAACGGGAGTGCCTACAGGACTTTGGGATACACTTGAATCTGAACGTGGCAGAAACCCTGTATTGGATGGACTGATGAACAATCTAAACAGCGATGAGGGATTCCAAGAACTTGAATCGTATCTGCTTGATAACACCACAGGTCGTGACCTTGTCGATTCATTGCTTTACACCAACGGTCAGCAGACCATCATCTCCTTCCAAGCCAACACCCTTGACTGGCAAGCGACAGTCGATTTTGAAAAGGCGTTGTCGGCATCCCTTGCCGATGCATCGGATACTGTCGAGGGGACGTTCTCAATGGAATTGAGTGGGCGCGCCCTCATTCTTGCTCAAATCAGTGCTGATGTGGCCATCTCAGCAATTACCTCGACCGCTATTGTTGCCTTCACCATTCTATTCGTCTTGATCATCATTCAGTTTGTACGTACCCAAAATGTCCAGCAGGCAGTATTGCGTGGTGTCGTCATTTGGATTCCATTGATTACGGTGGTCATGTGGGTCTACGGAATTATGGGCCTCGCAGGTTATCAATTGAATTCTCAAACCGTAACAATTGGGGCACTTGCTCTTGGATTAGGTGTCGATTATGCGGTACACTATGTGATTCGATTAGAGGAAGAAGTGGAGTTGCATCCAGACAAGACCGTTGCCGAATGGACTTCGAAAACGACTGCGACGACAGGTCGTGCAATGTTGGGAGCGGCAATCAGTACTGCAGGAGGTTTCGCAATCCTCAACTTCTCAGGACTTCTTCCTCTCCGATTGTTTGGCCAAGTGTTCATTGTAGCCATCAGCCTTGCAATGGTCTCCAGTGTAACGTTGTTACCCACTCTCTATGCACCGTTCCTTCGACACGATGCGAAGCACCATCTTGAAGAGATGAATGAAGCAGAATAATCACAGAACAGGACGCTTTGTTTTGCCTGCACCTCTGTGACCAATCATTCGAACCAATTCCCAGGGCATGCTCCCACTGCGACGTTCTTGGTCCAAGAAATCATCAATAGTTCGTGACCATTGCCATTTTGTTCTCCAAAACGTGAGGAGTTCACGCTTTCGAGATTCGTCACACTCTTTCCATGGAACAACCTCATCCTGCAATTCATTCAGTATTTGGAGATGATTTTCCTTTGTCGCATGATCAAGACGCTGCCGCTGTGCTTTATCCAATGGCAACGTTGCGGGTTGATTCCATCGAGCATGACCGCTTGGAAGCCAAGTCAGAGTAGGGTCACTTTCATCTGTTAGCGCAGAAAGACCTGCATTGAGAACATCGTACTCAATTGATGGTTTTACCGGCCAAACATAGACAGGGAATCCTTTGCGAATCGTATTGAGGCGTTTCAGTTGTCGACCTTTTAGTCCAACAGTGGTTCCTAATGGTGCCATGTTTGTCGGGGACTGGAGATATTCGATTGCACATGGCATCATTGGAGACCCATTTCTCTGATGCTTACGCAGTAATCGAGAAAATGGAGTCAAAATATACTCTGGCAGAGCCAAGAAACGATGTGTCTTTCGGCCTCCAAATGGACGAATTGTTGGCAACAGGGTCGACCAACTTCGTTGAATATCACCCAATGTTGTCGCCTTTTTCATCGATTTATGGAATGCATAATGAACCGTTGACTGCTTCGGGATTTCGTATTGATCAAGCAGCTGTTCTGCATGGTGCATGGTTTTTCCCATGTGTGCATCGTGTTTGTTCTTCTCAAACCAGCCTCCACTTTTCTTGACCTTCAAACTCGGACGTTTTGATTCAACGACCAACACTTTGCCTTGTTCATTCACCGCTTTCTGAATGTCCGTATGGTCAAGCAACATCTCAAGTGAGCAAAATCCCAATTCAAGCAGTTCATCAAGATCCCAATCCTCTACATATGGCGAGCGTTTGTCAAACCCTGAACGATCTATTGAGACAGAACGATCATGATGAATCACGACCTGTTCATCCTTTGTGAGTCGAATATCAAATTCTATTGCATCGAACATTTCCATACCGTGAACGAGACTAGCAAGAGTGTTCTCGGGTGCTTGTTGGTACATCGGCTTCAGCAATTCCACTCAACGATGGTTCTTGAAGTCCGTTATATGTGCAAATTGTTCGAATCCTCGAGGTACAGACTCCATGACGGAGAACCTCTATATGGGCAACCACCGGGCCACAAACATGAGTCCTTGGACAGTCATGATGAGCATGATTCTGTTCTTGACTCCGGTCATATGTTCTATTTTTTCACTCCATGACAAGGAATCACGTGTCAAATATGGAAGTTGGTTGAAGACCATACACAAGCAACGATACTATCTTCATGCAATGGGATACATTATCATCATTCGATGGAAAAACCTCACTGATGGACTCAATGAACCCATCAAGGAACGTGTTGGTCACTGGACTGATTCGGTTCATGGACTTGAAGGAAATATCGTTCATTGGATTCAAAGCACATTTGAGAACGATGCATTGACAACCTTCCTGAATTTTCATTATCTCTTTGTGTATCTCTTCTTGATCTATGTCACCACGGTCTATTTTGCATACACAAGCGACCGGGACATGACCGACAAAGTTACTCTCAACTACCTTCTCATCTATGCTATCGCAGTCCCGTACTACCTTTTCTTCAATGTCGAAGTTACCTCATCGTGGATTCCTGGAATGGATGCGTTGTTGTATCATGATGGATGGTATTCAACCTTTTATGCAACACATGACCCGTTGGATAATGCTGTTCCATCGTTGCACGTAGCGATTCCATTTGGAATTCTGATGTTGAATTATCTTCATGTTCGATCCAAAGGAATCCCAATGAAAGAATGGAGGCATTATCGCTACCACATGTTTATTCTCATCAACACCATCATGTTCATTTTCGCTATCCTCTACCTTGGAATCCACTGGATCATCGACATTCCATTAGGAATGATTGTTGGTGGAATTGGAGCGTTGTTCATCCACCATTTACAACCTCGGCTACGCAATGATTACGGATCGATGTTCAAGGGTGTAACTCGGCAAAAAGTCAGAAAACACATCATGGTTGAAGG
>JACETE010000060.1 GCA_013911465.1 Candidatus Poseidoniales archaeon | reverse complement strand
ACGATCTTCCCGATTTTACTCACTGGGATGTTCAAGAAGTAATTGACTTGAGTGCATGGGTGGATTCTATAGATTTACGGCATCAATGATTGCATACGCTCTGTCCATGCCAAGTTCTGCTCTTCGTTGAGAGAGAGCCCCAAGATTACAGCTACTAGCATTGAATCATCGACCTTCTCAGGATTTGCAATCAACCAATCGAATTCATCGAGTCGATCGAGCCGATGAGCCATCATGATCATAGCGCGCAGGTCGGGTCTGTCATGACCTGATGGTTCTTTGTTGAGGTGTTCCATGCACCATTGGAAAACTCCCAGTACGTCCAAGGGGTGAACATTCAATTCAGGAGCTTTTTCTCCAACATCTCGTGGTTTGGATTCATCGACCTGATTTTGGAATCGGACTGCCTCTTCATCTTGTTCGCCTATTGAAAGGTCGAGAAACAGACTCCCTGCTTCAATGGCCATCGTCACTTGATTTGCAAGAATCGCATGTGCGTGACCGTTCCATGCATTCCGGGCAGCATCAAACATCCTACCGTAACGTGCATGGATTCGAGATGCTCCTAATCGTGAAATAGCAATCGTTTCATGAGCATGATTTTCAAAGCGAGAAATGTCTCCGTAAACTTGCAATGCCATCAAATCCTCTCCAGCAGCCATGTGATATGCTGCCTTATTGAGAAGGGAGAGGTCATGGTCTCGACTCGCCTTTGCTACGGATTTCAATCGTGTTTCTGCCCAGGTAAGATCTTCCTCAGCTCCAGGTCCATCCCCTTTCTCAAATCGTTGCAGACCTCGCTCCATTCGAAGCCTTCCCTCAAGTGCTAAGTCTCGAGTTTCTGGGGTTCGACAAATCTCAAGAGCACTATCGATAGCTTCCTCAAGACGGTTATCGCCAAGCATTCGTCGTCGAACCAAGTCAAAGGTTGCTCGTTGGGCTGGACTCAGTTCAGGGAGAATCAATTCTACGAGTTCAGCTGCATCAAGATACAATGCTGCCTCAATAATGGCCATCCAATCACTCCATCCATATTCAGTTCGCCATTGTTCTGCTTGTTCGAGGGACACTGGTCCTTCTTCTCTCCACTTCGAAATGTACAATCCCGGTGCCTTCGGCCTCATGTCTTCACCTCTTCTTGCAATGTTAATTGAGCAATAAATGCTGATTCTGCACGAATTCGGTCCACTTTACCTGTCCAACCTGCTGCACCATCGTGTCCGCCACCGTCTCCACCGTGTTGTTCAGCGATTGCTTGCATGATTGTTCCAAGATGCACGCCTCGTAACGTCGCTTTGCGAGTTGCTCTTGCAGTCAATCGTGTTTCACCTTCGCGATGACGAGAAACAAGGGATACATCACAACCAGTTCCCAAGAGGATCGATGCAAGTCGACCTTCCAACGTACCTGCATAGGTTGTGACGAGACTCCAATCTCCGGCATCATGATGCTTGGAACGACCAAGACCACGAAGTAAACTACCACGTTCAGATGGTGATGTTTCTTCTTTCTCAATTTGTTCACAGAAGGCAGCATAGTCGATTCCGGAATCTTTGAGAAGTTTTGTGGTGATCTCAAACGAACTCGCGTTTGCATGTCGGAATCGACCGGTATCCGTGATCATCCCTGCAAGGAGCATTTTTCGTACGGGTACAGTGAGGGATTCTTGAGCATGCTCGAACATGAAGGTGGCGACCATTTCAGTTGTAGCCCGCACATTCCATTGCATCATTTGGTCGCCTTTTTGAAGTTCCCAACCATTGGTGGCGTGGTGGTCAATAATCAGTTTTGGAACATCAGGTAAGTTAATTCCAACTTGGTCTGGTGCTGCTGCATCAACGATGATGATTCCTCCGAGTGGATTTGGAAATCCAGTTCCCTTTGATGTGATCTTACGGAACGGAGCTTGGAGATCTTCAACCATCCGCTTTGCAACTCGGCCCAAATGAAGTCCACAAGCAAGGAGTGAAGGGTGGATGGAGGAGAGAGCAATTGCTGAGCCTATTGTATCCATATCTCCATTCTGACCGGTAATAACGGGTACTGCTCCACGTTCAATGGCGGAATCCAGCCATTGTTTCATTGCCGCAATGTCATGTTGATGATTGCTCAAGCTTCTCCCTCAAGTGATTTCTTGAGTTCTTCGTAAGCCACAACAAGCTTTGCTTCGTGCTCGGACAGCCTTTCAGCGTGTTCTGATAGGGTTGAATGGGTCATTTTGAGTTCTTCAATCAACTCTTCTTTGTTGTCAACTTCGACCAAGACTCCTCCAAGTTGTCGATGAAGGGCCAAGCCTTCAGGATGTTTTTCCACCGCAGTAATTGTTGTTTCCAATTCTTGCAATTGTGCTCGGACAGTTGCAACTTGATGGCGTGCGTTCTGGACTTCGGTGACAACGACCTGGAGTTGTTCAACGGTGCTCATGCTTCCTTCGAATCGTCTTTGGTTGATGAACCTGCGGTTTCAATCGCCTGTAGAATTTCATCGGCTGCTATCAATCCTCGAATCCGTGTGTTCCACATTGCACGAAGATCTTTCGCGTTTGCTTCATCCAATCGGAATGAAAAGGTATGATCATTTGTTGATTGACTCTCAGTCTCAGAGATAAGTGAGTCTTGCATTGCTCGAATATCTTCGGCGTGCTCTCTTCTGATTGTGCAGACGAGGGAAAACGGCGTTGCCGCCATTTGAATCACTCCTCTTCAGATGGTTCTTCAGCAGCCTTGCGCTCAAAGTCCAGAGCAGCTTGCTGAGCAATGAATGCCATGTCAGCGGTTGTTGCTCCTTCAACAGATCGTCGAAGGATACGTGAGTTTGCATCGCTTGCACGGGTAAACGGTTCCCATGCGCCACCTGCAAAGGTGTGGCCACACTTTCCACAGGACCAAATTCCTACGGCCTTGCGTGCGACCTTGCGGTAGTGACAAACAGGACAGGTGTATTTTGCATTCTTCTTTGCAAGAGCGCTTCCTGCATTTCGTCGAACGCTAACACCATATCGTGCACCAAATCGTGCTGTTGCCTTTGCTTTCTGGGTTCGCTTTGCCAATCAGTTCCCCTCCTTGTCTGCTACCATTTCTCTCAGTTCACTGCACTTTTGTTCGGCGACCGCTAGAATCTCTGCAAATTCGCTCGGAGTGAACACCCCTTTTAGCCCCTTCTGTAGGGAGTGGAGGTGTCCTTCGTCTCCAAGAGTAATGTGAATGCGCTCATCTCCGCCGAGTTCTTCTTCTTCGGATGGGTCGTAAACAAAGCGTCCACCTGCCCTCTTGAATGAAGCCATGATGGGTGTTCCGTTGACCTTGAGAGTGTGATCTTCGCCAACATCAAAACGTTCTGCTGGAACGACTGCAGTTCGCAATGCTGCGATAGCTGCTAATCCTGCTGCGTCGAAGATGTTGCCTCCGTCAGAAAGAACGTGAATGTCGATCATAACACCCCATACCTTCTCGCCAGGAACGATACAGAGTTCTTCCATATCGATGCATCCGGATTCACGGATTCCACGATCGACGACTCGTCCGAGTTCAATGGATTCAGGAGAAGGTGGGCCTGGTTCGTACTTGCGGTGAGCAACTGGTCGGAGTTCAGCACCACACATGAGCGAACCTTGTGTTGGTCGGTCAGGCCATGGCGTTCGAATTTCGAACTTGACACCAGCATAGATGATGGTGTCGCCCCAAACAACCTTGGCAGATCCTTCAGCGTTGTACAAACAATCGACTTCAAGATGGACTTCACGTCCATCGAATTGTCCACGTCCGTCAATTCGCTGGCCATCTGCTGCAAGACGATCGAGTTCTTGTCGCAGAAGGGAAGGAACGAGTTCAACCATCAGGCTTCACCTCCTTCGTATCGTCGCTTCAGGGCATCAACCATGATTTCATGAATCTCTTTGGCTGCCTTGTGATTGTATTCCATTGCGAGATTATACTCTTCAATCGACAAATCCCCATCCATCTGAAGGAAGGCGATTTCTCCTGTGTTCGGAAGGATGCCTACTGGCAGATCGGCTTGACCGTAATTGTCCTCTGCTTTGTCGAGGTCGAGAACAACTGTGTCTTCGATTTTACCAGAAGCAACGCCGACAATCATGTCACGCATTGGAATTCCGGCATCAGCGAGCGCAACAGATGCTGCAGTAATACCTGCACATCGTGTTCCTGCTTCAGCTGCGAGGATTTCAATCTCGACTCGAATCTTGGAACGTGGATATCGCTCGACGAGTACAACAGATTCAAGGGATTCAGCAGTAACCTTTGAGATTTCCCGGCTTCGACGGTTGAATCCTGGTCGGATTCGATCACCAGTAGAGAACGGTGCCATGTTGTATCGTACATCGATAACGGCTCGGTCCTGTCGCTGAATCTTACGAGGGTGTGCTTCCATTGGTCCATAAACAGCAGCAACTGCAACGTTGAGTCCATGGGTTACCATCGCTGATCCATCAGCAGCAGGAAGAACTCCTGCTTCAATAGTCACTGGTCGCATCTCATCGATTGCTCGACCATCTAGTCTCTTTCCATCATCTCGTAGTAATTTTACGTCTCCATATCCACCCATCAGTGTTCACCTCGTTCGTTTTCTAGTGCTTGAACAGCACCTTCGAATGTTTTCTTATGTCCCTCTTCGTTGAGAGTTTGAATTAAATTTCGTGCGATTTGCATGTTTGCAGCATCGCCGTGAATCCAGACTCGACCGTTGTCTCCAACGATGATGCGACAATCTGTTGCATCTCGAATTCTACTGACCATTGCGTTGTTGTTTCCACGCAATGTCTCGATGAGATTCACCGGAATTGATACAACTGCGCCTTCATTCAATCGGCGCAGACCGACGCCCTTCATGGTCAAAACCATGTTGTGAGTTTCATCGACTTCTTGGATACGTGCTAATGCAGCATCTCCAATTCCAAGGTGTTGTCGAGTTGAACCGAATTCAACCTTCCATGGTGCAAGGGACATTGGAAGAAGCGCTTGGAACGGCCCATTGACGTCAAAGAACCAAAGGTTGTTTCGTACTTCTGCGACAAATCCGATGATTAAATCACCGGATCGAGGCATGTATGCGCTGTTGATCGGTTGAACTGATACAACATCGTTCTGTTCGTTAAGCCACCCAACACGGGTAGCGATGAATTCATTATTTTCGGCAATCGTACCAGACCCTGCTCGCTTCCCGGTTGATGGTCCGATGACCATTCCCGGGGTCACGAGGCGCTGCTCGGCGCCAACTTGACCTTCGGACATTCTTTTCTCTCCAACCCGCCCACTCGACATCCCATGATAAAGGACACCCTTTTGTCACGAGGACAATTCCTTGACTTCAGCGTTGTTTGCTCGTTTGAGAACTTGACCGATAAGGTCACCTTTCATACCTGCAGGGATCTCTACAACACACGCCCAGTCCCCGTTTTCGAGCCATCCTTCTTTTTGCTGGTGAGTTCTCAAAATCTGGCTAACACTTCCGTAGGCGCTTCCTGGAATTCTGAAGGCAAGACGCACGGATTCGAAACTTAGTGGAATGAGTGGTTTCAATTTCGCAATAGCATCTTTCACTTGATCCTCCAGTCGCTTGAATGGGTCAACAGAATACTTCGACTCTTCAAGAGCAAGTTCAATCCGAGTGCGTGGATGAGGTGATTTGCTCTTTGGATCAATTGCTTGACTGTGGATGTGATGAATGATTTGTTGACGCATGTTTTCAACACGTGCCTTTCGTTGTGCAGTTGTGAGTTGAATCGATCCTTTGGTTAGAATAATTCGAAGAATGGATGCGACCTCAAGTGTCTCAAACGCCTTCATCAAGGCATCTTCAGTTGGTCGCTCCCCTGCTCTTGCATCGTGAAATATTTCATCCATCGCCATAAAATCATCGAGATTGATGTCAGTTGAATCCTCTTTCCATTGCTCAACGAGATCTGGATCGACGAGAGCTTCGTAGCGTTTGCCACCCTTCTCGAGTCTAGCGAGAACAGCATCATCGAGACTGACCACTTGGTCACCTCATTGTAGAAGAAACGTCTTGACTCTCAATCCTCGAGAGGCTTGAGTCGGTCAAGTTGTTTGTTCACTTCTCCACGGTCGAGAATACGGTATCCGTTTCCGTCAACAACAACCACTTCAACAGCATCTCGATTGAGTTCGGTATCGTTTGCGGAACGTAGGGCTTCAAGTCCCATCTTCATGGCAGCATTCAAAGTCATTCCTGACTTCCAATTCTTCTCAAAGTATTCGATGACAGTGTTCCTGTTGCTACCGATTGCACCTGCGTGATAGGATTGGTAAGCACCAGAAGGATCTGTCTCGTAGAGATGAATTCCTTCATCGTCAACACCACCGATGAGCAAGGCTGTACCAAATGGTCGTGAGCCTCCGTATTGGGTAAATGATTGCTTGAAATCGCAGAGTTTCTTGACAAGAACATCTACTGGAACAGAGTCTGCGTAGGTAATTCGATTGATTTGCGATTCAACACGAGCACGTGCAACGAGTTGACGTGCATCAGCAACGAGTCCTGATGTGGCAACGCCGACGTGGTCATCAATCTTGAACATCTTTTCGATGGATTCAGGGATGATAAGGCGAGAAGCAATACGCTTGTCACAGACGAGAACAACGCCTTCTTTGAATTTCAATCCAGCGGTTGTTGTCCCTCGCTTAACGGACTCTCGTGCGTATTCAACTTGGAACAATCGTCCGTCTGGGCTAAACGTCGTAATTCCATGATCGTATCCTCTTCCACTTGGTTGCATTTATCTCACCATTTCCTTCTCGTACTCGACGCTTTATGAGGGTGATGCTTAATCAGACCCAATCCAATCCACCCGAACGACCCATTTGAACACTTGGCTTGTTTTCCCTTAATCTCATGAAGTTGAAGTTCGTGGGGGTGACATGCGAATTGCCGTCCTGAGTTCTGGAGGAAAGGATTCCTCTGCTGCATGGTGGTGGGCGATGTGCAAAGGATGGGAGATTGTTTCCATTGTAACCGTTGAAATCGAAGATGGAGACTCTCATATGTTTCAAGTCCCTTCAACCACTTGGGTTGAACATCAAGCCAAACGTGCTGGTTTACCGTGGTTACGTGTTTCTGCTTCCGGTACAGTAGACGAAGAGATATCATCCCTTGAGAAAGCACTATCACGTCTTGAGATTGATGGAATTGTAAGTGGCGCTTTGCGCTCCGATTATCAGAAGGAGCGGCTGGAATGCATGTGCCAACGTTTGGGACTGCATTCCTTTACACCCCTTTGGCATCAAACGCCAATTGAGCATCTGAGGGGCATGGTTGAAGCAGGATTTGAAATCATGTTGACTTCGGTTTCATGTGAAGGACTCGATCATTTCTGGCTTGGCCAGTTCTTGACTAGCGAATCATTAGAACAATTGTATGAACTCTCTCAACAGTATCGATTCAATGTTGACGGTGAGGGCGGAGAATACGAGACGTTCGTATCAGGGGGGCCGATTTGGACACCGCCGTTACAGATTTCAGGCGAAGCCGTGTTCACAGCAAGTCGAGGCGTGTTTGAGATTCATTCTGTTGATTGAATGGCATGACGAGCTAGAACTACTGCCTCGTCGACCAATTCTCCAGAAACACCAATGTGGTTGCTTGGCTCAAACATTGCTTCCAATTCTTCTGCACTGAATGCTGCGGAAATAGCAGGTGTGCGACTGCATACATCGATTAATTCTTCCTTGTTTGCGACCGCAGTAAAGGAAGCTTCACGTAGAATTTCATGTGCTTCATCACGAGGTATGCCTTTCTCGACAAGGTCGATCATGACTTTCTCAGCCATAACGAGGCCTCGTTGTGCCCGAATGTTCTCCATGCATCGTTCTGCGTCAACCCACATGTTGGTCAAAACCTGTCGAGTTTTTGCAATAACATCCTCACACAAAGCGCTTCCATGTGAAAGGGTAAAACGCTCACTGCTGGAATTGGCCAGGTCACGCTCGTGCCACAAGAGTGCATTTTCGTAGGTAGGAATAA
This sequence comes from Candidatus Poseidoniales archaeon, assembly GCA_013911465.1. Classification (GTDB taxonomy): domain Archaea; phylum Thermoplasmatota; class Poseidoniia; order Poseidoniales; family Poseidoniaceae; genus MGIIa-L2. Next base: position 609 of record JACETE010000060.1, on the reverse strand, counting down.
TGAACGATCGAACGATACGTGCTAATCCAGATGCGTTTTCTGACTTTATTGGATTCTTTTTGTGCGCCATGGTCGACGATCCAACTTGTTTCTTTACATCAAATCCTTCGCCCGCTTCTGAAAGTTCAGAACGTTGTAGATTACGAATCTCTTGAAGAATTTTTTCGCAGGTTGTTGCAATGTTTGCCAGCCATGAGACGTATTCGACGTATCGATCACGACCTACGACTTGGGTTGTAGCTAGCGGAACTCCAAGCCCCAAATGTGTGAGAATCAATCGTTGGAGTTCTCGTGCGTTGACGCCTTGTGCAGCTCCAGTACCCACTGCTCCTAGGAATTTCCCAACAGCAATGCGTGGCGTTGCCTCATCGAGACGAACCAGTTGGCGTCGTAATTCATCGAGCCAAACTGCTGCTTTGAGTCCAAATGTGATCGGAACAGCTGCTTGCCCGTGGGTTCGACCCAACATAACGGTGTCACGCTCACGTTCAGCAACATCTGCACAAACTCCAATCAACAAACAAAGTTGTTCACGCAACATTACAATGCTATCGCGAAGTTGCAATGCTACTGCAGTATCAACAATATCATTGGATGTAGCTCCAAGAT
>JACETE010000006.1 GCA_013911465.1 Candidatus Poseidoniales archaeon | reverse complement strand
AGAAAGCATCATCCAGTTCTCGAGAGAGAAGTTGTTTGCATTGATCCTCGGAAAGTTCGGTCTGCTTGAGTCGAGCCATTCGTTCTTCTTGGCGCATCGGAAGGTTTTGGATGACATGTAGCCAATGTCCTTTCTCGACGGATACCGTAGGAACGTCGGTTTCAGGATACATGCGAGCACCTCCTGGAAGTGGACGCATTGGTGTGGTTGTTCCATCATCAGGGGCACCTTTCTTGACAACAACATTTCGAACTTCTTGCGGAATACGATGATAGGCTAAACGTGCTCGGTGGCCCACAGCTTCCAGAGCCAATTGCGCCTGCCAAGAAGGTGCAAGGCAGAGGACAAACGCATCTTCAGAACTGAGACCTAACGTATCTCGTACAGCGAGAACATGTGATTCTTCAATGCCGTATGCTGGAAGTTCATCGGAATGGAATACTCCCCGAACACCCGCTAGTTTTGCAGCACCTGCAAGTTCTCGGCCTAATCGGGGAAGTTGGGCCCCGTCAATGTCCATTGTTTTGGTACCGATTTTTCCAGCAAATCCTGAAAGTTTGAGGGCGAGCATGGTTGAACCTCCTTCGATACCTTCCTTGACCATACGGCTCTCACATGAGGAGAATGAAAGAGTCACATCGATGCATTCGAGTGAAATTTGTGAAGCAACAGTTGAGGCAACATTTGATTCAATCTCATCGTCATCAAGCCGGCGATCTTGAGGCAAAGGGGGCAGGTCCAATTCAGAACGTAATTCGTTTGCAAGCCTGTACATGTGAACCTGGCGGACCATTTCCAATCGAACGATTCGAGGAATCCAGCCTAGATCTTGACATCCCTTGATTTCAACCCGATCGCCACAAGCAACGCTTACGTTCAGATCTTGCCGAATTGATCCCAAACCTCGACGAACACGGCGGGTGTCTCGCAACGTTCGGCCGAGTGCTTGGGCAGTCTCCTTGGCATGTTCAGGTGACTGAATATCAGGGGACGTAGCAATCTCGATCAAAGGCACACCAAGTCGGTCCAAATTATAGATGACTTGTTCGCCATGATTGGTTGAGATGCTGTCGAGTTTTCTGGCACTGTCTTCTTCCAAACAAAGAACATCGATGCCTACATCACCTGTCTCAGTTCGAAGAACACCATCGGTTGAGATGAGTGAGGTTCTTTGGAACCCACTCGTATTTGAGCCATCTACAACCGTTTTTCGCATGGTTTGAATTGCTCCAACTGGCTTTGCTTCAAGCATGGCTGAAACCGTCAATGCCACATCGAGAGCATCTGAATCATGGACAAGAGGGGGGCTCTCATCCAATTCTATGAGCCCAGAATTGGGGGATTGAATGTACACGAAAGAGCGGTTTCGCTGTTTTTCAAAACGGGCTGCAACATCGACTTTACCGCCCTCGCCACTTGCCAATCGAAGCTTTCGAGCATAGCGAGGCCACTCGTCAGGAACGGAGTCTATGGTGACATCATACAACATCGAAGGTTGACGCGAATGGAGTTTTCCAGTGGCTAATTGTTGATGAACTTCGATTCCGCACATGAATCCCAATTGGGCCGTATCGAAGGTCGATGCATCCGTCACATCACCTTCCGGCTCCTGTGAGATTGCATCTGACATAGCCTTCCCAAGCATCACCACTTCAAGAGTTGATTGCTTCGCATCTAAACAATCTGGAGAGTATCGTAACCAGTTGGACGCATGAGGCGACCATTTTGATTGAGTTTGTCAATTACTTCCTCGGCCTTTTCTCGAGAGATGTCAACACGCTCTGCTTCGTTGAGTACGTCGACAAGTTGGGCGAACCCGTCACCATTGGCAGAAAGACGCTCCACGATGTCGAGAATGCTACGTTCTGCATGACGCGCTTTCCCCTTTTGGTTGGATGCAATCGCAGTTTCATCATAGTTCTCTCCCATGAGATCGTATCGCCAAGTCTTGGTAAGGCGAACCGCCCGTTCAGCATCTTCAATCGTTGCTTTTTCCGACAATCGAATGCGCGCACTGGCTTCTGCAAGTCGTGCAAGTGCTTCCAATGCACGCGCTGTAATAGCAACTGAATCCTGATATTCACCGGATTGCTTTCTGGTTTTGACATAATAATCGATGATGCACTTTCTAGCCTCATCATCCAAATTCGGGTGAACGGTTCGCTTTGCATAAGCAACGTATTTCCGAATGAATTCACGATGAAGATGACCATCTGAATTACTCGGCTTTGTTGCAACTGAACTCAATTTACGAGGATCAGGTCGAGATCCTTCATTGACCAGGAGTTCGCTTGTTCCTGATAATCGGTTATCAACAATGTGCCCTGCAATTTTAGCGTCCTTATCCTCGGAAGGTTCGTCCGTCAAGAGCCATATCACATCGAAACGTGAGATAAGGGGCGGAGCGAGGTTGATTTGACCAGTGAATGGAACTTCAGAAACCGGTTGGAATCGTCCTGCCTTCGGGTTTGCGGCTGCCAGAACTGCACAACGCGTTCTCAGACTCGCATTGATTCCCGCCTTTGAAATGGAAATCGTTTGTTGTTCCATAGCTTCGTGCATGCTGGATCGATCCGATTGATTCATCTTGTCGAATTCGTCAATCGCTGCTAGACCTTGATCCGCAAGAACGAGGGCTCCTGCTTCAAGTGTCCAACGTCCATCAGCACTTGCATCCTGAACTGCTGCGGCTGTCAAACCAGCTGCAGATGCAGACATACCAGAAGTGAAACGACCTCGAGGTGAAATGTTCCCCATGTATGCCAAGAGTTGAGACTTTGCGACCCCGGGGTCACCCATTAAGAGAATGTGAATGTCTCCACGATTTCGTGTTCCATCGGGATTAAGTCGGGCGACACCGCCGAACAATTGCAACATCAGAGTTTCCTTGATTTTGTCCATTCCGAAAATCGATGGCGCAATCGATTGTGCTATGCGTTTGTAGACATCTTGTTCCGATGCAAAACTCCGGATATCCGCCTCTTCTTCATCCGTGACTACAATCTCCTCGAGAGCAAGGTTTTGACGTTCTAAGGATTGAACGCGCATAAAGATATCAAACACAGGAGTGTCTTTTCCGAATTTACGTTGTGAACGAATAAACAATACTCCGTTGGCCTTGACACGATCACCAGGATTGACCTTTCCCGTCAAATCATGTTCAGCGACGCATGAGATGCGTTCTGGTTGTACTCCACCACGGACTTGTTCGGGCAGTTCTTGGAGTTCGATAAATTGTGAATTTGTCAGAGTCGAACGTTCTTGGATCAGTTGGAAACGTGTTTGACGATTTGTAAGCCCGCATCCACCATCGATTTGCGAACATTCCATTGGATTGATGAGTTCTTGTTCATTGGGTTGCTGGATTGTAATGAGGTGTTCACATGCCCCGCATTTGAAAGTCGCAGAATACATCCTGGGTCGAACTCCCGAGATTTTGGTTACAACCGCATCGATTGAAATCATCAAGCCAATGTCATCCGAACGAAGTTGTGAAACAGTTCGAACTTGATCGCTTGGGAGGTGAACGATTCGAACCCAGGGATTGATCGCACCATAACCAACATCAGCAAGTAACTCTCGAAGTGCTCTATTCGATGCATCATCGTGAAGATCCGGTTGTTCGAGGATGCTCTGGGCAAATGTTGGATCAAATCCTTCAATCGTTCGATACGAGACTTCAAGACTTTGAACGTCAGGCCAGAGTTGGGCAATATTGTGAACATCTTCGGTAAAGTGAGCGTGAAGAAGGGTAGACCAGCGAGCCGTTAAATCGAAATCTTGAATCACGTACACATCACACCAAGGAGTTGGATATGAACGGCGACTGTTCTTAATGGTTCCATTGTATCTTCTGGCCCCCTTCATTTCCACTGGAAAAACACACTGACTCATTGGGCTTTTTGATGGTTTTTTTCTAGGGAGTGGAAAAATGCCGGCCTCAATAAGTTGATATGAATTCAGCATTTGCGAACATCATGATTATTTTTGCACACGGACTAGAAGGGTCGCCAAATGGAGGTAAAATTCAGGCGCTACGAAACGCAGGTTTCGATGTCAACGCTCCTGATTTCCAGGGAATGGATCTTGCTCAACGCGTTCGCCTTTTACTGAAGGAGTGCGAGAAATATTCTGAACAAAGACCAATCCTTGCAGGTTCGAGTTATGGAGGCCTTACAGCAGCACTTGTTGCCATGCAAATGCCCGATTCTTTTTCTGGCCTACTTCTGTGCGCACCTGCTTTACATCTTGTCGAACCTCCAGTTGATGACACAACCATCCTCTCAGTACCTGATGGGTTGAATACCGTCATCATCCACGGTATCGAAGATGATATCGTACCCATTTCATGCAGTGTCGAGTATGCTGAACGGTCGAAAAAGGATATCTTGGCGTTCCACAAAGTCGACGACGGGCATCGTCTTGCCCAGTCTCACAAGGAAATCATCGGGGCTGCTCAGTTGTTGAGTGGCGAGACGATTGATTCATGAATGGTCTTGCGGTGGAAAACGTATGAGCGACCCGATGGATTACGCTTCGAGCGGTGTTGACATCGACCTTGAAGGAGCTGCTGTCGCTTCACTCATCGGCTCTCTCCAGCGTTCAACACGAAAGGCTGGCACACCCGGAGCACCTGTTGATTTACCAGGTGGATTTGGTGGATTGATCGAATTCGGAAATCACCTCTTAGCCATGGCAACGGACGGTGTTGGGAGTAAATTACAAATTGCAACTGCAGTAAAAAATTGGGATAGTGTCGGTATTGATTGTATGGCCATGAATGTCAACGATTTACTATGCGTGGGTGCTGAACCGATTGCATTTGTCGATTACATCGCAGTTCCAAAACCAGATCCTGAAGTTCATGCTGCAGTTGGAGCATCTCTTGCAAAGGCATGTGAATTAGCCAATGTCACACTCGCTGGTGGAGAGACAGCCTCTCTTCCTGGGATCGTTACCGAACTTGATCTATCCGGAACCGCCCTTGGATTCCTCGAAAAAGATTCTGCAATTACTGGTGAACACCTCAAAGATGGAGATGTCCTCATCGGATTGCCCTCTTCAGGGATTCACTCGAACGGATTCTCACTCGTTCGGAACATCATCAATCACATGGGCCTGGTATACACCGATGCATGCCCGTTTGATGCTCGTTTTCAAAACCGAGAACTCCCTGACAATCCAACTCTTGCTGATGTTCTGTTAATTCCAACAAAGATCTACTGTGAGCCTGTTGTTCAACTTCTTCACCACCTCAAGCAAACAGCAAACTCAGTGCATTCAGTTCATGGTATCGCTCACATTACTGGTGGAGGTCTCTCTAACCTGTTGAGGCTGCATGACACATTTGGATGGCACATTGATGCGCCGATGCAAATACCGCCTGAATTTTCTTGGCTTCAACAAGCAGGAAACGTCACCGATTTGGAAATGCATCGAACATTCAACATGGGCTTGGGCATGGTACTTGCTGTTGAAAACGAACAAGCTGAATCTATTCTTCAATTCCTAAAGTCATTCGAACCAAGCGCCTCAATCGTTGGACGCGTTCACGATAACGGACATAAGGTCACACACAGCAATCCGGATGTTTTCTTCGAGCATTATTGAAGCGGTGCGGTCAAGAAGAGGTGACATCTCGTCCAAGCATGGCCGAGTCGTTTTCTGGAGAGGAATCTCCCGATGGCTGGCCTGGTCATATCTGGTGTGAAGGTCGAACATTTGTTCACCTCAAAGAAAGTCAAGAACGTCCAACCCATATGCCTCGTGGACCTGCTGCAAAATCTGGAACTGGGTTCATGAATCCTGCAATGGCTCCTGCACGTACACGTTCAGTGTTGTTGTTGCAAGATGCCCTGGAGCATGGTTGGATCAACGGTGACCGACCAATCCGGGCATTGGATGCATTGTGCGCAACAGGAATACGAGTTCGAAGATGGAGAAATGAAATCAGCCCAGAACATCAATGCAGACTGCACATTACAGCAAACGACCTCGACAGTGAAGCCCTAGACTGGGCCTTAGTTTCCACAACATCTGACGAATCCACCCAGGGTATCACCGATATCGATGATGAACAACTCCAACCCGAATTCATTGAACGCAATGGGATAAAGTTCCAACGCTGCGATGCAAGAATGGCTATGATACAGGGATCATTTCAATGGATCGACGTCGATCCTTTCGGCTCTCCAATTTCATTCATCGACGGGGCACTGCAAGCTCTCGGGCGCGTAGGTGTTCTGGAAGTAACTGCAACGGATACAGCCGCTCTGACCGGTTCCTCCTCAACTTCAGGAATGCGTCGCTATGGTCACAAAGGGATCGTTGACCTCTATGCGCATGACGATGCTGTTCGTGTCCTCCTCGGCACGATTGCAACGCGAGCGGCCCAACTTGATCGAGCGATTGAACCAATTCTTGCATTGTTTGATGGACATCACGTTCGTGTCTCTGTCTTGGTTCGAAAAAGCAAGCAAGGAGCGGATAGAAATCGTGAATTGATGGGTTGGAGAATTCGAACCGAAGGTAAGCCATACAAATTTTCTGTACACCCTAGCCCAGAAGAAATGGAAAAAGCAAGCGGTCCGATGTGGATAGGTCCGCTCTGGAATGGAGAGATTTGTTCTCGCCTGACTGAAGATCACGCAGTAGCAACATGCCTTGCAAGAGTTCCTGATATCGAAAGAGGGGTCAAACACGGCCTCCAATGGAGTGAAGACGACCACGTGTATGCCGAACGTGAGATTCGAAGATCTGTTCGGCATATCGCAGATGCCGCCCCGTTGTTGTCTTCGGAACATTTGCTCTTACCGTTCGATCTATTGCCTCGCTTGGCTGATGTCGGTTCTTTGCCAACCATGGAACGACTGATTGATGCACTCAACGAAGCCGGCCATCAAACGGCAAGAGTGCCGGACCTTCGCCCATTCATTGCAACCCATGCACCATTCGATACTGTGCTCGAAACCCTTCGATCATTTGAGTCAACCAAATGATGGGTCGTTGATGGTCTCATCATCATCTGGTGATGGCAACAATGGGGTTGCGCTTTCAATGATTTCTTGAACGGATTGCTCGATACTGCGAGCATTTTCAAGCATCTTCGATAACGGGATTTCTTTTCCTGTCATCTCTGTAATTGCCTCGATTGCTACAGCAGCAGCTCGTACGTCTGGGTACATCGGACTTGCTTCTGAAAGTAAAGCGGTAATATCGAGATTAAGACGGTCCCCTTCACTCAACAAGAAACCTGTAATTCCTGAAACAATTCCTCTTTGGATGGTTTGTAAGTCGAGTGACTTCAATCGAGAACGTGCTGCCTCATTCGCACCTACTGCGAACAATCCCTCTCCTTGGATTTGTTTTTCAGGTTTGAGAATTCCATCAATGATGATCAGTTGGTCAAACCCTCCGGCTCGATACCATTCAAGAACGGTTGAACCAAAAGCAATGTCTTGCTCCTTTTCGAATTGAATCTCTGCGGTGAACACACCGATTCCATCGCCCTGATACACGCGGACAGGGTGGCGTGGAACCTCGTTTTGAATCAAAGCAACTGCAGGGAAATTCTCATCCATAACAGTGCCCAGTTGAGTCAAGTTAAGCGACTCGATGATGTGAGATGTTGCAATGACACCGACCATTCCTGCGGTGGTAAAACCGCATATTGCGACCCCCCCGGTGGTTGGGTCGACTCCTGAACGAAGGACGAGGTCATACGTTCCGAATTGCTGTTTCATGCTCACGCCTCGTTTTGCTGGTCGACTGCTGTTTGAAAAATCTCTCGTCTCTCATTCGGAGTATTCGGACCAGTCTTCAGCACCGGCTTCACGATACCACCATGTTCCAACTTCATCTTCGTACCATTCTGTTCCGAATTCATCGGTTGAAATGCCGTCATCATCGTCCTGTTCTTCCTCTTCAACAACCTCTTCGGCCGTCTCTTCAACGGGTTTTTCGGCTGATTCCGATACTTCAGAAATCAACGCATCCCCAGGGCGTTCAATGATTTCAGGCTCTTCTGAAATTGTTTTATCTTCAAACTCATCAAGGGGCTTACCCTCAGGAATTTCAATGGTTTCCACCTCTTTTTCTTCGATGAATTCTTCCTCTTCGTAGAACGATTCATCGTCAAAGTCAGCACCAGCACGACGATTGTAAACGATGTACCCGAGAATGGCAAGAACGGCGACGACCGCTCCTATTCCTCCATAGAGTGCTCCATTGGATGAGCTCTTGTCTTCTCCATCCGTAGCGGCAGGCTCCTCGACATGGAGCGAGGCAGTCCATGTTACCACGTCATCAACCGTGAGTGGTTCGCCAGCAATATCGTATTCAGGTGAACTTGTTCGGATCTGGATTGTGAACTCTTTGGTTTCATCAACATCATCTTGTCTGTCCCATAGTGGATCTTCATACTTTGGAACAAAGGATATCGTTTGCGAGCCGTTTGCAAGAATGGTCACTGTTCCTGGAGACTTGAACAACGGCGGCGAGGCCGTCACAGAAACCACAACGTCAACCGAGAATGGATTCGGATTCTCCAAAAGGCACTCAATTGGGTCATTGGAATCTTGTTTATTGGTTAGTATTGTTGCGCTCTCACAAGCAATTGTTACCGATTCAATGGATGTTGGAATCCACTCTGTCACGGTTTGATTGGTCTCATTGCCTTGGTCAGGTACGACGTATTCATTGAGCAAAACTGTGAATGTTGTCGTACCGAAAAGAGTGCGTCCAGAGGAATCGACCGTAAATTCAATTCTTGACATGTTCTCAAAGGATGAGACAATTCGGACCTTCCCCTTTGAGATGGTCTCAGAACCAGTCAGTGATGCATTCTCTGAAGTGGCATCGTACGCCTCCCAAAGAATGGTAACCCCTTCGAGTGAAGCCTGATGTGCTGGATTTACTGTATCTGTGGCACTCAGTGTTATGTTGATGTCAATGGCATCATTTGCATCCATATCCACGGTGCTTTCAATGCCACTGAGTTCGACGGTAATCCCGGTGCCCATCGAAGTGGTTGCCGTGGCCCCCGAGAACGGTTGAGCGTTGTTCGGTTCAATCGGTGCCATTGTGACTTCAATGTCAACCACACCGGTGTTGAGAGCAGAATAGTCGAGGAGAGTTTGTGGTATGAGAATATCATGAAGATCGTCAACGTCAATGGCAGTCCACACGCCATTCGCATCGGTCTGTCCGTTGAGAATAAATTTTTCATCACCATGAGTTATTTTCACTTCAAGTTGGGCGCTCTCAATAGCAATCTCTGACTGAGTCTCGTTGAGATAATAGGCATAAGCACTCACCATGAGAGGGCTGGTCGACTCAAGAACTGGAGTTGAGTCTGGTCCTGATTCAACGGAGAGGCTCAGTTGCGAATTGATGTAGGAATTGTTGTAAATCGTTGTTGGGCCTGCAAGATGCGGTAGCGAAGCGTTTCCATACGTGTCAAGGGCGAGTACAACTGCATAGTACTGGGAAGTATCTTGAATCGACGTTGCAGGGAAGTTTCCTGCATTCATATCGTAATATTCACTCGTTTCAGTCACATCGACCTCCGTAACATCCGGGCCAACTGTTGCTACAGGAGAGTATGTTCTGTACCAATTATTGATGTCGTCGTAAGGGAGAATTTGGTATTTATTATCCGAGGTTACTGTTCCATTACCGAAGAAATCTGAGATCTCCGTATCCCAGTATCCTGCTTCTTTGACGAAAACCCTGTACTCGTCAATCGAAGTATCTGTACTTGCATCCCACGTGACCTTCATCGGTGTTGAAGAGGTTTCAATGTCCAGATCAAAAATCTGCACATTTGTGACGGCAGAGGGAGCAGGAGGATACGGAATTGTTACTTCGAGTGGTTGAGACAGATTGCTCACAATACCATAGGAATGCATTGAACGAACCACATAGCCGTATGTTGATCCAATATCGACTTCAGTATCGGAAAAGAAGTTCTGCCCCGAAACGGTGTCATACGGCGATGAATAATCATAGGAGCTGGTAGAACTCATTTTGAAGACTTGGAACTCTTGGAGATCTGAACCAAATTCAGAAAGTGCTTGCCATTCGATGATAACGCCCGATTCCGTCAGTGATTGGACTGTAAGAACCGGAGTTGGTGGAAGAGCAAGGTTTGGTGCGCCGAGAGTGTAATTCAGACTCAGTGAAGTGACATCAAACTGACCAGGTTTTGTCGTTTCAACTGGTAATGTGATTGTGAACGTACCGGATCCCGGTAGCATTTGCTGATTGAGGGAGTTGCTCAAGGATCCGATTGTGCCTGCGCTATTTTTTACAGAAAATTCGATATCGTATGCGATATCAAGGTCTGAGAAATTTACCGTGCCGTTTGAGTTGCTTGAAAGAGACATCATGTTGGTTACCATCTCAACCCCATACCCGTCTGAAATTCCTGGGTAGGCTGGTAAGAAAGGAGCAATTGAGTCTTTGATGACATCGTTTGAATCCGACACTGTCAAAATTCCAAGGTGTGATATTGTCGTGCTGGAATATCCCTCTGCCCAGAGATCATCATCACCATCAACATCCGTGTCTAACGAAAGGTTGTGCCATGCCCCGATAAAAACACCTTGTGAACCCTCACCGGCAAGAATAAACTGATCCAACAATCCATCATGGTCAATGTCTGAAAACTGTATATCTCTCGGGACTGAATATGGAGTCAATGGCGAGAGGCTTGGTGAGCCCAATCCAATTGTAGAAATCGAACGGAGGCCAATACTTCCTTCAATCGTTGAAGGGTTACCATCTTCGAACTGTGGATCTGGTGTGAATAAAGAAACGCTTCCATCGTTGTCATGATCTGCAATCGTTGCATTCATTGTATCAAGAACGTCAAAGAGCGAAACTTGAAGCCATTCGGTTTGGTTGTTGAGAACAAGAACCGAACCCATTTGCTTTGGAGTCAAAAAGTCGATGTCTCCGTCTCCATCAATGTCTCCAGCTACGGATTGTGCAGTTAGGTTTCTGAATTTCTGAATGTTCGCATTGAGTTGTCTGGTCTGTGAATCATAGGTGATCTCTGTTGCATCGTTCCAAGCATCGGAAACGATGATCGTGTTTTGATTTCTGTTGAAGAAATCATCGATTTGAAGAGTACGTAGACTTGTTCTACCTTGGCCAAAGTTCCAACGGAAGATTGGGATGTCATCGTCTTGCCGAACTACATCTGAAGAGCCATTGAACAGCGTTAATGAAACAAGTCCTTGGCCTGAAAAGCCATGAATCGTTACGAAATCGGGATACCCGTCTTCGTTCATATCAGCCAGTTGAACATCAATTGGACTTGATGTAATATTCACTGAGAATGATGGGTCGTATGCCATTGTTGTCGTATTGTAATAGTGGATGCACATCATTTCACTGCCTGCAGAAAACGTAACGACATCATCATAGGAGTCGTTATTCATGTCTGCAATTCGTATCTGATCAGAATTGATGCAAGTTGACGTCCAGTTTGTGAGATTGTATTGCATGGAGGTTTGATTGCTCTCAACGACGGCAAAACCAGTGTTGACCCCGGTGGTTGAATTTGAAGTTGAGAATACGAAGGCGTCAGTGAGATTATCTCCGTTTGAATCTCCGAGTTCCATGTGTCGTACTGCGCCGACTTGTACGTACTGTGCATCGATTTGCGGAGAGTAAGTAATGTTAGCATGACTGGATTGAATGGATGCATTCTTCGGAAGCAAAATCGGAGATGGCATGCCTGAACTGTTGTTCAGTTGGATGGTATCATATGTTGACCCGGTTTGGAATGCATTTTGATGGGATAAATCCCCATACCCGACACCTGAGTATGTCCAGAGAGTGGTGCCGGTACTGCTGTTGATCCATACACTTCCGGGAGATGGAGAAGCGGATTGACTTTCCACAACAAACGATGCTTCTTGGAAGGTCACGTTTCTCTCCAAATCCAATTGAAGCGATGTTGTCGTGTTGTTCCCATCTGAAAGTACTGTAAGGGAAGAAGCGCCTCCTGCAAAGGTATTGACCTCAGTTGTTCCACTCGCAAATGACTGTGGGACAAAGAGAACTGGTGTGAGGAACAGCACCACGAGGATGAGGGTTTTTTTGTTCATGCGTGTTTCTTGCATCATGCCACCAGTTCTATGACACAACAAACTTCTACTTCAAATCGATGACTGTTCTTTGTATTCAATTGGTTTTTGTCACAAAAGCTGATTTTCTCAATGGCTGGCGATTATACAAACATTATCAATGAGAGCATCTTTCGGAAGAATGAATACAATGGTAAGTCAATCCAGAATTGTCATCACCGCAGGTGATTTGGAAATAGATGTTAGCGGGGCGACTGTCGAAGTCGATGCACGTCTGATTCAAATGCGTCATGATGATACATGGTCCATCGTTCTCGAACGGTTGAGAGATGCACGAGATGCTGCTATCGACGCTGCGATTGATGCTGCGAGAGATGTTGGTTTGCCAGAACGAGGTTCAGCCTTCCGTGCCCTTGTTGAAAACTGTACCTTAACCAAAAAGCCGGATCAGGTACTCGCCGCCATCCATTACTTACGAGATGTTGAAAACATCACAGATAGCCCTCCTCGTGTTGTCAACCAATTGTTCTCAGACGCAGACATCGAGCCTCCAGGCAATCTCAGCCTCTATCTTAACCGTCTCAAGGAGCGCGGTTTGCTCATGGTCCCGCTTGAGCATGGAGATAAGAACCGATTTTCTCTCTTAACGGACGCTGGAAGGGCGCACCTCGATAAACAATCGACAACTTGAATGCCATATGGTGATGTCCGGCGGAGGCGAGGGTGACCCCCGAGATGACCCTGATGCAAGCAATGCTGATGTCATCGACTGTTCCTACCAGAACCATGCAAAAGGTATCTTTCGGAAAGGAAGACATCGTGGCTCAACCTTTCGAAGAGCCATACTCGATGAGGCTGATTTAACGGAAGGAGATTTTTCAGATTGTGATTTCAGACGCGCCTCAATGGTTGAGGCGGATCTCATGAAGTCCGCATTCGATGGAGCAGATTTCCGGGGCGCAGACCTCCGTAAAGCTCGATGTAATCTTTCAAATTTCAGAAATTGCAAGATGAAGGGAGCCGACTTGCGTGGCATTCGTGGCAAGTACGCTATTTGGCAAGGTAGCGACTGGTGGAATGCTATCCTCAATGAAGACCTTGAGAAAGCACTGGCGAAAAAATGGCCCCGTCCAAGCAATCATTCCGATTCGTCTTGAATCACTTCTACCTTGTTAACTTCTGCAAATGCTAAACGGGCTCGGGCATTGATCAAAGGAAGAAGAGCAAGAGCGGCTACAAAAAAGGTACAGATGCCACAAGCATAGCCGAAGTATTCCGCATTATCTTGAATTGTTCCACGCAGATGCAACTGGGCTGCGTCGTAGAAAATCATGTTCCCAACAATACCCCCGACGAAAGAAATCAATGCACCGGATAAAGCTAGTTTACCTCCAAGGGGTTTCATTCTGTACAACAGTGCCCCTCCAACAATACCCGCAACACTTCCAATGGCTAGTGAAACACCTCGGATAAGGTAGCCGTTGTTGTCGTTCACTTCTTGATGATACGATTGATACTCTTCAAAGGAAACATTGTCTCCTTGCTGATTCGGAGTTTCAAGAATTTGTTCCATGTATGCATCCGATACCTGTTCAGTCCCGGCTAAATCAAGATCTGCCTTCGCTACAAAGCCAAGAAAGATGGAAAAAACAATCAAGAGAATAGCGACTGTTTTGGGACCTTTATGGTCAGGGCGAATGGCGAACATATCTGCATCATCACTCGCCATCATCAAGCATCCCTCCTGCAGGCCTCAAGCCCCTTGCGTAAGTCATCCGGTATGGAAATTCGAGACATTGAATTCATGTCAACACAAACCGTTACCTGGGTTGAGCTCCACAAAAGTTCACTCATTTGATTGTGAAATTCATAGCACCAAGTGCAGGAAGATTCTCCTACACGGTCGATCCAGATCGTTGCAGTAATCGTATCCCCATAGCGCAACGGTGCATGGAAATCAGATTCAACGTGAACGACGGGGAATCCTACTTTCCGCAAGAGGAGAAGGTCTGCATATCGAATGTTGCAAATGGGCACCCATGAGTCTTCAAAGAATCGATGTGCGAGATCAAATATTCGAGGATAATAGGCAATGTTTGCTAGGTCAACCATCGGGAAATCCACTCCCCTTTCAAGTTGAACAGCCATGATTAATCCAAGAGAACAAGCATGATGAACTCTTGTACGAACCTGCCGATTCCAATCCGTTGTGCTTATATCAAGTCGTCAGGTGGAGCAATTACCCCGGCCCCTTGGGGTAGTTTGGATATCCTTCGACCCTGCGGAGGTTGAGACCCGTGTTCGAATCGCGGAGGGGCCGCCAAATCACGATGCTGCACGTCGTGCCTCTTCGTTTTCAAGCCGTTGCGCCACCGGTTGGTGATGTTTGGCAACCTCTCGCATGAAGTATTCATCAGAAGCGTACATTTCATCTTCGATGAGAACTCGAGGAGAATCTGAAAGCAAGTCGAGCATGGAGATTACATCATCGTAATGATAACTGTACTCAAAGTTCGAGGAATCCTCGATGACTTTGGTCCACTTCCTTTGATTCTTCTTCTTGAACCAAATTGTGAATCCATGAACCAACGGATTGCAATCGGTTACTCTCCACTTCCATCCGTTTGTTCCCTTAATTTCAACAGCAGCTTCCTCAGGTTTGAATTCAGCAGCAGTGGTGGATTCGATCCATGTCTTCATCGATGCTGACGCTGGGCTTACGCACAATCCGTACAGAAGAAGCATGGCCCTTCGCAGTGGTTGATGGGCGGGGAGGTGGATGAATTTGTCATCGTTGAGAAGCATCAAGAAGTACGAATCAAGAATATCGCAGCCAGGCAAATCGGAGACGTTTTGATAATCAGGTTGAATGCATACGGTTGTCTCTTTTCCTTTCAATTCCCCTTTCTTGGTTGTTTTTGTTGCTTGCAGCCCGCTGCCTCCTGCAAATGGATTTCTCAAGCGTGAAAGAATAGCACTGAGAGGAATGGTGTATGTGGCCAAGTTGCCGAGAACAATGATGTTCTCAGCATCGAAAAGAATTCGTTCGGGGTTGTTGGTGATGGTCTTCTTAAGGTAATCAAAAGAGGTTTGCATTGCAGTGAAACTACCGTCTATTTCTCCTTGAAATTGTTCAAATTTTTTGGTTTGATATTCAAGTGAAGCCGATGGTTGTTCGACTTCGTCTTCCTGGGCTAAAAGAAACTGGGATTCGTCCATGTCAATATCCAATATCAAGAGTATATGAACTCAAGATGGCCAGTAGACAATCTCCCATTCATGCTCCTTGGCAAATTTTTCCAACGATGATTCTGGGTTGACTGCAATTGCGTGACCACAAATTCGCATAAACCACGAATCTGCAAGTGTGTTTCCGTATCCATAGCATTTTGACAATACATGTCCGTTCATCTGCGCATCCTTCTCAACAACGGGGACCTTTCCCTTTCGTCGTGGAACGGACCATCCACGTTCCGAACCTGAGAGCATGCCTGTACGAACTTCTGGTCCACAACCGTATACTTCATCCATACCAAGCACCCGGGCCATGGCTTCTGCCATGGGCGCTACGGTTGCAGTCACCAATACCAATCGATGCCCTTGAGATCGATGCCACTCCAATCGCTCCCAAGCACCAGGTGAAATCTTTGCCTTGAGAACCGATGCTGCAAGTTCATCAGAGTACTGATCTAGTACCTTCCAAGAAGCCAACGAGAGGTGGCCTCGGTTTCGTAAAGCATCGTAAGGAGCTTTGCCAGTGAGGAGGCCAAAGGTCGTCCCGAGCATCCATGCAACTGTGGCATGGGGTATGCGCCACGGGCGGCGTTTTGCGAGGACGCCGGTCAATGTCTTCTCGCTTGAAGCATTGAGCAATGTCCCGTCGAGGTCGAAATATGCGGCAACCTCAGATGCTTCGCCCATACATTACGCACTTGAAAACGCTTCATGAGGTCGTCGGTTCAAATCCACCGAATATTGAAATCAATCAAGGTTGAGGCACTGAACATGCAGCGAATGATAGCATTGGTTCTTATTGCCATGCTTCTCATTCCGTTTGCTGGATGCTTGGGGGAAAACGACTCAGATAATGCATCCGGGACGATTACTGTTGAGGCTGTCTGGACTGAGATTCCTATCGAAACCAAATCCCAGTATTATTCGGACGGCGCTGACACGCCTTGGGAGCTTTCATCCGAGCCCTTCACGGAGCAAATCCAGGATGCTGGTGGCATCGTCGTTGGACTTGCCCTGGTGCTTGATTATCCCAATGAAGACGAAACACCAAATCTTGGATTCTGTACAGGTCTAGAAAGCGATGCTCCTGATACTATTTTTGGAACGATTACCAAAAACGATTGGACGTTAACTGCAAGTGAAGTTAACCCTGGTTCACACGCTGTCAATCTCACATGGCACAATCAGTCACTATTGGATGCCAAAAACATCTCTGGGATGTCAGAGAATGGAATCCGAAATCAAATTGACCTTGGTAACGAGGCTTTGGGAACCTACGATTTCAGCGTCAGAGTTGATGCTGATGCCTATGAGGGAACAGGATGTACTCACACGGACAACGGCGAAGAGGTTTCAACGGCTGTGTCTCTCCTCGTGCTTGATCTTGAACTCATAGGAGGGGGTGAAACCAATGCACTTTCTGTTGGCGATGGAGCAGTTTCAATCGTTCTTTTCCTACCTTGGTTCATTGGAATGTTTCTCTTGGTCGGGTATCTTGTCAGTAAGAAAGAACGCTATCACCTTGGAATTATTCTTGAGGATGATTCCGATGTGGATTCTGAAGGTGCGTCATCTGGCGAAGAAGGGCGAACACTTGTTGAAAGTTATCGGGCTCGAGTGCTAACGCTTTGCGCCCTTTATGTCGCTCAAGGAATACCTTGGGGCTTCATCACGGTAACGTTCGTGACTTACTTGGCCGTTGAAGGTGTTGCTGCCGGTCAACTTGCATTCTTACTCACGCTTGGAACCTTACCGTGGTCTGTGAAGTTCCTATGGGGCCCGATTATTGATCGATATCAATTCCCTGAAATGGGGAAGCGGCGACCGTGGATTTTGATTGCACAAAGCGGAATGATCGTTGTTCTCAGTTCAATGCTCTTGATTCCAGACATGTCCTCCAATGTCACCCTTGTTGGAATTATGTTCCTCGTTTACAACATCTTTACTGCCCTGCAGGATGTGAGTACAGATGCACTTGCTGTTGATGTATTGGAACCTCATGAATTCGAGAAGGTCAACAGTTACATGTTCACTTCAAAGGCAGTAGGTGGAATCATTGGTGGCGCTGGATTGGGAACCATCATTGGATTTGTTGGAATTAAGGGAGCGATCGTCATGCAGATTCCAATCCTTGTCGTGATCATGCTTGTTCCTTTGTTCATGACTGAACGCCCTGGAGAGAAATTGTATCCCTGGAGCGAATCATCCAAACAAAAGACATCAGATACAATCGAAAAACAGAAGAATTTCAAGGAGATTTTTGACAACATTAAGATTGCTTTCTCATTCCGATCCGCACAACTTGGAATACTACTGAGCCTCATTATCTCATTGTCCTATTTCCTTATTCCAATTCTTCCGTTACTGTTCGTACGTGAATTGGGATGGACTGAAGAGCAGTTCAATGCCACAAAAGGCGGAGTGATTCTTATCGTCACAATGCTGGGCTACATGGCTGGTGGGCAATTAGGAAAACAATACGGTGGAAAAGCAATCATCATCTATTCTGCTTTTTCAACTGCCCTCATTACTGCCTTTTGGGGCATGAACGAATCGCTTTGGAGCAATGGATTCTTCATGATGACAGTATGGAGTCTTCAGACGTTTGTATGGGCCATGGTTTCGATCAACATTTACTCACTCATGATGCGAATCACGTGGACTGAGGTTGGAGGAACACAGTTTACAGGATACATGGCAATGATGAATCTCTCAGCGATTATTGGCTATCAATTAACAGCGCCATTGGCAGCTCGATTTGATTATTCAACACTGTTCTACATCGCAGCATTGCTCGAAACCGTCGTCATCCTTGGTGCTATGTTCATCGATCCTGAAGAGACGAGACGAGAGATGGTTAAGCGGCTTTCCGACTAATTACAGAGAGATACAGATATACTAGGTCCATCTCGATTGCATTAATGACGAAAAACTGGAACAAAATTTGGCGATATATCCATCTTTCATTGGGATTAATCTTGGTCGTATATCACGCAAGAATAGCATACTACCATCAGGGAATGTTTGGTGTGACCACGTTGTGGTCTGAAGAAACGGATAAGTTCGTTTCGATGTACTTCATTTTCTTTGTTATGTGGACGGGACTTGCCAAATGGCCAGTTTATCCTTGGTATAAGAAGCGTCAAAATCGTAAGAAAAGAGAGGCGAAGGAAACCAGTCTTGTGACTGAATAACCGCTTCTTTTCGAATATTATTGTTCTGATTCGAGACAGCCATAAACGCGACGGCCGGCTCTATGATCCTGCCACCAAGTCAGTTTGTCTGCTAAGTGTCGTGGAATAAAGAAACCAATTTTTCTTGGTGTCAGTCCGTGATTGCGCATTGTTCGATCGTGAGATAGATTCGCCACAATCGATTGTGCAGAACATCCATGGTTTGCTGTTACAAAGCGCATGATTTCTTCTTTCAGCCGTTCGAAACGTGCCTTTTTCTGGGAGCCTTTGCCTGTTTTCCGAGGAGACATAAACGAAATTCTCAACGTCTATGCTTATCAAACAAATGGGGGTTTTCCCTATTCCATGGTCACCGGTTGTACGGTTTTCCAGTTCGCCGTAGCGAGTTTCTTCGCTTTTCCGTCAGCGATGATTGGGGCGATTTTGTTAAGACGGCCGTGCATTCCATGAACTTGGAATTTAACTCGTAGTTCAGCTGTCAAGGATGCTTCAAGTGCTTGCATCTGTTCATCATCGAGTTCGACACTTGCGAGTGCTTCACCGGATGAAATCGACGAAATCGTAATTGTTTTGTCTTTGCAGGAAAGTGATGGCCTGAAGTCCATATCGTCCGGATGGTTCATCCATACAGATAGGTCAAGCGAGAGAGTATCGCGAATATTGACTCGACTGATTTCGACTGATTCAACCATGCCACTCATTCCTTCCCAATCATCGGCCATTCAAACCCTTTTCGTCGAACCTTACTCAAATGCAATCTCAGTAATTACCGGTTCATGGATGACAATTCGTAATGTCAAAGTCCAATCGTTCCCTGGATCTGGGTCCGGAAGAAATTCAATTGTTGAATCTGGATTGGTCTGTAACGCTCGGACGAAGAGCGCCCATTCATCTTGCCCGAAATTTTGCCCTGGGCGATTGAGGAGCATCTGCAGAACCATCTCCTCTGAATCAGCTTCGATAATTTCATCCAGTCCTTTGGAATTGAGATCGTTTGCTGTTATTGTTGCTTTTGCGTTTTCAGATTGCGTAATGTTTCCGCCCTCAGTTTCGGCTTCTTCATTGAAACCATCACTTGGGATTGAGATACCGAGTGAAAAGTTGTCGTACGGTTGGATAACATCGTTTTCGAGTTCGAGAATAGCCTCGAAGGAAAGGATACGGCCTTGTTGTCCTGGCAGAATCTGTTCGCTCCATTCCTCACCCTCATCGAGGTAATCAGACCAAGATTGTTCGATCACTTTCTCTTTCCATTCGATGTTAAATTGGCGAGATGAAACATTGATTTCGAACACCTCGGTGACCATGCCTCCTTGGCCATCGTCAATGGTTAGTGAGCCAACATACAACCCGCTTGTATTGGTGGGAAGCAATGTTTGAGCATCGGTAGCATCCACATCGTTTCGTCCATCGCCATCACCGTCTGAGTCAACACCCCAATCCAAATCCCAAAGATAGGTGAGTTCGGCACCTTCTGGGTCGGTGGAGGAAGTTGCATCCAGCAGAATTGCGTCACCTGCACGTGGGTTCTCTGGGTAATTGAGTTCAATTGTTGGCACTCCGTTCACGATGATCACGGTGAAGGTTTCGTCGGTTCCACCTTGGTCGTTCTCCACTTCCAATGAAACCGTGTAAGCCCCGAAGACATCGTAAACATGTGATGTAAATCCTGTTACTGTTTCTGAGGTTTCACCATCGCCGAAATCCCATCGATATGCCGTTATTATTCCTTCAATGGCATCGGATTCACGACCATCAAGAGTGACCATTTCACCCTCTTGAATAAGGAGAGGGTACGCCTCTAGGGTTGCCCTCGGTTCTGTCGTCGTATCAAGGACTCCGAGACATCCTGTAAGCGAAATGGTTAGCATCACTGCAGAGAGAAACAGACCCCGAAGGCGTAACGTTTTCTCTTGCATACCATCTCCTCAGTCTCGTCCTATATCTAACCATGTTGTTGTTCTGGGCTTATATTCTTGAATTCGTTGATTGATTATTCATCCCCATCAAAGGTCACCTCTTTGGAAACATCTCCTTCAATAGTCGCTGATTCCAAGTGATTTCCAATCCCTTCAATAGAGTCGTGTTCAACAACATTCTTCTCTGAAAAACTGACCATCTCATCATCTGACAAAACATCATCTGGAGTTGCATCGTTTTCATCATAATCGGGCGCAGGTTGAATGGCCATTTCCTCTAGTTGCTCTTCATCGGCATCAAGTATGGATTCAATGGCCGTGACATCTTGTTCGATGTCTCTGTCGTATTGATCTTTCAATGTCGCAAGCATTGGGTCAATCTCATCTTCAGCCTGATTCGCCTGGGTATCGTTTGAACGCTTCTGAAAAAAACGTTTGAAGAAACCCATAATGACAGGTGGGGGGGACTGTTCTTTAATCCCAGTGGCAGATTTCAATCGACAGCATGGTTCAAGCGATAGTTCTTGAATTCCACTTGACTAGGCTTGGTTATGGAACTACTTGAAGGCGAACGAGTTCTCGCTTTCGACTTAGAAACCACAGGAATTAGTACATCTCGTGATCGTATTGTACAACTTGCATTAATTGGATCTGATGTGGATGGTTCTGAGGTCTCCTATGATCAGTTGGTGAATCCACGCCGTTCTATTCCTTACGAATCACAACGGATTCATGGCATATCGGATGCGGATGTGCGAGGGCAGCCTGATTTTTCTGGAATCGCTGACAAGGTATACGAATTGATCAATGGTTCCGTTCTTATCGGGCACAACGTTCGACAGTTTGATTTGCCTATGTTACGAAATGAATTTTTCAGAATCGGTGCACTGCCTCCTGAACCAAAAGCAGTACTCGATACATTAGAGATGGTCCGTCGGTTGAAACTTCCACGCCCCCACCGATTGGGTGCTCAATGCAATCGGCATGGAATCTCACTTGAGAATGCTCACACTGCATCTGCTGACGCTGCGGCATCTCTCCTCCTGTTGTGGAAATTGGCGCTCGACCATCCCAGCTATTTTCGTAAATCGCTTCAAGAAGTTGAACAATGGTGTGCCACTGGTTCAACTGCCAAGGCTCAATCCGACCTCGGACCACAACTTGATGATTTGGAACTTGTCGATCCAAACGGTATGGTTCGACGTGATGGAGCCCATATGGTCTTGGCAGTCGGGCGACATCGCGGTCGTCATTTGGAAGAGTTGAATCAACTGGATCCTGGATATCTGAATTGGCTACTTTCGCCCAATGGTATTGAAGACGCAACCGCAATTGAACAGATCAAGGCATACCTGAATCGGGAATAGGTGACCACGGTAAAACATCACACCAAGGACCAACTCTCCAAACCTCACGATTCATCATTGCACTACCGAGGAACAGTGGGCCTTGGTGGCCAGCATCCAGGAGAGTTTCAAGAACTTCTTTTCCACGGCCATCGAAGGTAACTGTTCGCATTTGACCAGTTGGTTCAACTTCACCTGATGTGTTGAGAGGGATGCATTCCTCTACCGTTGCAGTTGATTTCCCTTCGTCGTATTGATGAAGGATGACGACTCCATCTGCAAAATCTCCCTTGTGGAGCGATTTGTTTTCGTGGCGCCAATTCCACCAATAGGGGCACCATGCCTTCCAGTCGCAGAAACCACCACAGGACGATTGACCTGGTGTTGGATCTAGTGGAATTTCTGAGGGTTGAGTGGCATTCCATGCTTCGTATGCGGCTTCGAGAACGTTCTCTCCAATCGCATCCCATTTTGAGGACGTATCGGTATACCATCCCTGGGCTTGAACAGGAGGGGCCTTTTGGTTGTTGGAAAGAAGAATGTCACGATACATTCGCAATTGTCGGTTTACCTCAGGTTTGAGCTTCCCTTGAGGTGGTTTACCTGTTTTCAAATCTGCAACAAGCCAGCCGGTAAGTTTGCCATTGTCGTCAACATCAGCAAGAAGCAAATCCAATCGCCCCATGAGACGACCATCTTTGGTAACCAATTCTCCCTCGACGGCGATGATGAGTGATTGTATCTTCTTCCACAATGCAATCGTGATTCGGTCGTGAACAAGACCTTGGACACCGACGTGATCGAGAAGCATGTTAATTGCTCCTTTCTGTTGCTTTTGCGCCTCTCTGTATTTGTCTTCTTTCCAGTTGGGGTGGCGAGGTGTATCGTGGAAGATTTGCTTTTCCTCTTCCCAACGTTTTCGCAAGAGTGCATCAGCCTCATCAAAAATCCAACCCGATTCTGCCGGTTCGCGTCCTGAGAGATCGATTTGCAACAAATCCTCAATCGAGGCGTGGACTGCAGTACCCAAGGAGGCTGCCATACCGGCCTTGCGGGGCAACCCTTGACGACTGAGCCAATACATGCGCGGGCAGGTCTCATATCGATTCCATGCCGAGGGGGAGAGACTGTGCTTTCGCTCTTCGACCATGTTCAACCCCTATCATTGAAGGACATGAAACCTGCGCTTGAAGGCGAAAGTGTTGAATGCCTCCTCGGTAAGTTGGTGGTATGGAAGGAACTCTCGTTAAGATTCGAGCCGACGTTGTGACCGAAGGCGCCCTTGTTATCACCTGCTTTCCAAGCGTAGGCATGGTGTCAAGTGTTGTTGGTCATTATTTGATTGATAATTTGGATTTAGAATTTGTTGGAGGCGTTGTCGACCCTCGCCTGCCACCACTCACGTTAGTAACCGATGGCAAACCAATGCCGATCATTCGAGCCTATGCCGGCAAACCTGAATGCAGTATCGAGGGATGTGACAAGATTATCCTTTTGATGAGTGAGCTCGTTATACCGAGTCCATTGGTTCATGACATCGTTTGGGCGCTGTACGACTGGTCGAAGGGATCAAAGATTCGAATGGGAATTTTGGTTGATGCTTTCTCGAAAGACGGGCTTGGCGGCAACTCAGGAATTGAGGAACCAACCGTCGACTATGAAGACACTGAAGGAACCGATTTGGTTGGTATTGGAGCAACAGACCACGTTTGTGAGATGTTGAAAGATATGGATGTCCCTATGCTCTCAAGTGGAGTTATTCGTGGAATTAATGGCGTCTTGCTAAGTGAGGCAAGGCGAAGAGCAATTGATGTGTTGAGCATCATGGTCGAAGCCGATCCTCGTTTCCCTGATGCTCGTGCAGCTGCTGCCCTGGTGAAGAAGCTCAATGCAATTCTTCCAACTACACATCTTGATGACCAACCTCTCCTCGAGGAAGCACAGATGTTGGAAGAACAACTCAAATCACTGTTGAGTCAAGCGGCGCCGAACGAAGCGCCATCACCATCATCCATGCTTTACGGCTGATGTTTGACGTACAATAAGTGCGCCAAAAATCAGTAGAATTACGATGATGCTCATCCATGCCGGAAGTAAGAGCGTGTTCTCCTTAACGAATGGTAAAAATTCGGTAAGTGAATCGGCCCTTGAATAGGTTCCTCCGAGCGATGCAGTAAGGAGCATACAGCCTGTTGAGATCGAACCAAAGGCATTGTGAAGATGACGAGAGGAGGTGTCGTCACCCATTCTCCAACGGGTGAACAGAACACCCAATGCAAGCCCGCCTCCAGCAGTTGAGAGGAGCATTTTGTTGGCCAGAAGAGGCGATGTATGAGCTCCACTCGATGTAGATTCAAGGCCAGAAAGAATGGCAAACGGTAGAGCGAGAAGGCCGAAAAGCAAGGCGACATGAGCAGTTGTATCCATCATTTTGATGAACTGACTTTCTTGGTTTTGGAACGTAAAGAATGAATGTAGGACGAAACAAAATCCTGCAAGGGCAAACGAGCCGACTACGAGTTCAGTCGTCATAACGTGAAATGTGGCTGCTTCAATCATATGCTCTCCTCCAAATAATTCTTGAATTCATCTTCCTTTCGTTTTGGTTTTCGAACCAAGATTACCACTCCAAAGAAGAGAACAAGATGGGCAATTGATTGGAGTAACAGTGCTGTTTCATCCGCTTCCCAAGTTGGTTCAACACTTGTCATCGAGAACCATGGGGTTGTCTGTTGGGGTCCTTCTCCATCCAGAATTGCCCGCCATTCAATGGTTGAAGTGGTTGTTGCAGTAGGCAATATTGCCTTCCAACAATCTCCATTTTGAGTTGTTATCAACTGCGAACTCGATCCAGATGGTTCACGCCATTCAATCACAACACTGCTTGCAGCAGTGGTTTGTACACACAATTCAGTGGATTCACCAACCTCTCTAGATGTTGGCGGCTTGTAATCGGGGTTTATTCGTTGCAAATTTTCTGGAATTGGTTCGATGGTGATTGAGAATGCTTGTGAAACACCAAAGAACGGTCGCCCTGAATCAGACCCTGAATTGTCACCATGATGGACAGAGACGTACAATGTTTTGTCTCCTATTTCATCTGCTCTAAGGATCCAAGAATGCGTTAATGTTGTTGATTCAATCGAGGAGTACTCAACATAATTGTTTGAACCGCCCATCCCGTCCGAGAGAATGTCCCAACCATCCGTGGTTGGAATGTCACCGTTTGCATTGGTGGAAGAGAGAAGGAAGATTCCAATCTGATCGATATCGTGAGATGAGTCGAAGCCAGAGATCTGAACGGTAACTTCAGCAGGTTGCCCAACCCAAACCGTACCTGCCGTTTGCAAACTCAGTTGCAGATTTGATGTCGCGTTCTGATTGGCATCCCCATGGCAAGCGCCCCCACACTGCATATCTTCCAACCCATTGCCAACACCACCTGGATTTCCGCTTGCATGAAATGGGATTAGTAATGAAACTACGACCAATAGTACGAGTTTTGAGCGCATGGTTAGTCACCTCGTCTTAGAGTAGCTGAAACAAGAAGGAGTATACCAAGAAGAACGTAAATTGAACCTAAACCAAGACCTGCGACGGAAGACGGACCTTCTTCAAAATCAGTAACCGATGATTCAATGATCACATCCGCCGATGGTGATTGACATGAAGATTCGAGTATTCTGTCATCAATGTAGGTTTGAATCTGGTAGGACGAAGTGCCAGTCAAACTTGGTGTGTCGGCGAAGATTGTCGAATTCGTAACGCCAATGATCACGCCATTTCGAGTTATCTCGAACAAGGCCTGTTCAGGTGATGTCCATGTCCATTCCAACGAAACATCGTTCCCAGAGACAATCGAGGTTAGATTTGGGCACGGTAATGGCGAACTTGACGTCAGCGTCAATGTTGTCGAATTGCTTGCACCTGATGCATCCGTTACTGAAAGCACGACGTCGATTGTCCCGGTTAATGGCATCAGAAACGAGGTCTCAATTCCAGAGGCCCCTCCACCAGGCCACATCCATTGGTACCGAACAATCGCATTGTCTGGATCTGTCGATTGAGTTCCTGAAAGGTGAACGCGTTCACCAGCATACAAATCATCGGTTAAGACTGAAATCACAGCAAGTGGAGGTGCATTGTCAATGATGACGGAGGCTTCGGAAACAACAATGACTTCGCCATCGGTGACTGCCATTTCAACGCTCCATTCTTGACCTGGGCCAAGATATGTTGATGGAACAGTTGTTGTATTGTCGAGCGAACTCTCGCGGAATCCATTGCGATACCATGTAACGGATACGGTTTCGATAACATCCTCATCGCTATCAGCGACAAGCGCATCGAGTGTGAGAATGTCTTGTGATGTAACTTCATCATCGAGTTCGAGGGAGATTGTAGGTTCTGAATTTAGAATTTGAACTGTGAACGTTTGGCTAGTTATGCTTGTTTCGAAACCATCGAATGCTTCAACCACTGAAGTCCAAATGTCTCCTTTGTTGGTTAATTGTGCTGATAACATTACTTGATTATTGTATTCCGGTTGTAACGTTCCATCGAGATACCATTTGATGGACATGGTCAGTGAATCTCCATCAGCATCGCTCATGGTAGAGCTAACACTAATGTTTTCGTCCGTCGTTACTTCTGCCGCACTAATGGATGCAGATTCTAGATTTGGAACGGAGTTTAGGATTTGGATGGAGGAAGATGTCACCCAAGAAGACCAATCTGTTCCGTCAAAGGATCGTGCTTCAACACTCCAAGATTCCCCTTTGTTGGTCGATACTGGGTCAACCGTAGAAGTTGTAATTCCTACAAGTTCCCCATTCCTTCGCCACTGATATTCAGTAATGGTGATGGAATCCATATCTGCATCGGATGATGTCGAGGTTGCTACAAGGGTATCTGTTGTTGTTGGATTGGTTGGAGAAATCGCAATTGAATCTACGGTTGGAGCATTGTTTGATGTTTGCTGACCTACAGAGATAGGGTTTGAACTCACCCAAGTGGAATAGTCTTCCCCATCGTAGGCCCGAATTTCAACCATCCAAGTGTCTCCGCTTCTGGTAGCAAGCGATGGAAGAACGTCAACATCGTTGAGGTTCTCTTGCAATGTGCCCTCAAGATACCAACGGTATTCAAACGTCAATGCATCTCCATCCTCGTCGCTTTGACCAAATGTTGAGGCAGTAATATCGTCGTCAGAAGTCGGAGTTGTTGGCGCTAGAAGCGAGGAGCTGATGGTTGGTGGGGCATTGAGTACAATGATGATGTTGGAGGATTGAGTTGTTCCAAAATCTTCACCATCGCTCGGAGTTACCGATACACTCCAATCATCATTTCTTGTTGTGTGGATTTTTGATAGCATCATTAATCCATCGTGTTGTGTTTGATGCACTCCATTTTTTGACCAATGGATTGTTGTGCCTGATTCTGTATCTCCGATGTCTTGATCGTTGAAATCATAGGCAAGAGTCAGGTCATCCGCTGACGTTGCACCTGAAGGAGTGATTTGAACATTTGAAACGGTTG
Organism: Candidatus Poseidoniales archaeon; assembly: GCA_013911465.1. Classification (GTDB taxonomy): domain Archaea; phylum Thermoplasmatota; class Poseidoniia; order Poseidoniales; family Poseidoniaceae; genus MGIIa-L2. The sequence continues at coordinate 4,926 of JACETE010000006.1, read as the reverse complement.
GGGGAGTGTTCGTGGATACAACGGTTTCTGTGATGGTCAAGATGGCCGTAGTCCAAGCATCACCACTGTTTCCATTGGCGCCATTTGCCGTCATTCCAGCGATGTTGACGGTCACAGATCCGCTTCCCGATGATGGACTGATCCAGTCGAACGACCATGTCCGACTTGCTTTGTTGGCGTGTGTTATCGACTTTCCACTGACCTTCACACCTGAATTCCCTGCTGTCGATAGTGAACCTTTGTCCACTTCAACATTGAAACCTCCTTGTGAGCCTGATACGCCACCGGACACGGAAACTTGAATGGAATAGGATTGCCCTGCAATATATGTGGAGGGAAAGTTCTCCGAAATGGTGACGGAAGCGCTACTACCATGGCAACCACAACTCGCGGAGGAGTTGTGTTTACCACTCGAATTTGCCTCAATAATCGGCGAAAGCATGACCATAGCAACGATGGTTGAGAGAAGGATGGCCTTCAGTTGCATAAGGTAAAATTAGACGAATCTTGTTAAGAATGTTCGTTCTTCGCGACGGAAAATTTCTCAATAATCGAACAATGTTGGTTGGCTCGCAGGCGAAGATGATTCCTGCTCTTCTGGTTGGCCTGAAATTCGGCCAAGTAGTGTCTCTTCGTCCCATACCTGAACGCCCAATTTCTCAGCTTTAGCGAGTTTTGAGCCTGCATTTTCTCCTGCAATCAAAACAGAGAGATTACCAGAGACACTTCCCACAACCTTGCCTCCAGCCGCTTTAATTCGTGCTTGAATGCTTTTTCTTGGTTCTGTGAGCGTACCTGTGACACAAAACGTCATGCCATCGAACATTCCGCCTTCAGCAATTCGCTCCTCCTGTTGAATGGAAAGTAGGGAGAGAAGATCGTCAACCATTTCTCTTCTCAATTGGATTCCATCACGAAGTTGTAGAGCAACAATGTCTCCCACACCATCAATCGATGTTAATTCTGAAAGGCGTGAAGCATCTGTTAATGCAACATCAACCCACTGTAGAAGTTGTGCGGGGACCCCAAAGTGGTTCGAGATCGAGGTCGCAAGTTCTGGGCCAATCCCCGGTAATCCAAGGGCACTCAAAAATTTTGAAAATGCCATCGAGCGGCTTTTTCCAATTTCGCTAAGTACATTGTCCGCAGATTTTTGTCCCATCCGATCGAGGGAAAGCAACATTGGTTGATCAAGACGATACAAATCTGGGATGCTTGAAATCAGACCTTCTTCGATGAGTTGTTCGACAAGCTTCTCCCCAATACCATCCATTTCCAATGCCCTGCAATAGTACAGGATGCTTCGTCCGAGTCGGGCCGAACATTGGACATCCGTACAGCGAATGAATGCCCCTTCAATTTCGATTGGTCCTGCGCAAGCAGGGCATGAATCGGGAGGAGTAATCTGGCGTCGTTCTGGTAATCCTCCTGTGAATGGTTCACCATCAGCATGTGTTCTACCATCAACATCACTTTGTGTGGCTACACCAAGACCTGCTTCGATCTTTGGGATGACATCGCCTCGACGTACAATACGAATCTTGTCACCGATTTGAATATCCAAGCGCTGAACTTCGCCTAGATTGTGAAGCGTCGTATTCTCAACTGTAACCCCTCCAACTCGTTGCGGAGCAATCCGAGCAACAGGAGTGATTGTGCCTGTACGTCCAGTTTGCCAATCAACGTCAAGCAGAACGGATGTTGCTTCCTCTGGAGGGAATTTCCATGCAAGAGCCCACCTTGGATGATGTGCTGTCATGCCGAGCAGATCCCGCTTTTCAAGATCATCGACTTTGAAAACAAGCCCATCGATCTCGAAACTGTACGATTCTCGTCCCTTGCTCCATGTTCGTGTTTCTTGACAAAGAGATTCAATGGATGCATCTTCTGAACCCGAATCGTGGACAACCCAAGGAGCAGGTTCAACCCCTGCTGTTTCACTTAACCACTCTAGAATTGCACTATCAAAATTCTCGCTCGGGGGTGAAACCGAATCGGGGTGACGATCTGCTTCAGAAGGGAACTTAGCATCGTATGCAAGAAAAACCAAATCACTTGCATTCGCTTTACCGTCTGCATTTTTCTGACGTAATGCTCCCGCAGCAAGGTTCCTTGGATTAGGAGAAATGGTGCGATACTTCTCTTCAAAGACCGCCAATCTCATGACAACCTCACCGCGAATGTGAACATCCACTTCTACACCCAGAGTGTGTGGGACATTCTCAACTCTTCTCGCATTCTTCGTCACGTCCTCCCCCCTATCTCCACTACCACGGGTTGCTGCTCGGACGAGTCTGCCTTTTCTATACTCCAAGGATAATGCAGAGCCGTCCAACTTTGGTTGGGAAATGAATCGTGTTGATTCCAAAGAAGATTCCGTAACGAAATGGGCGATATCGTCATCGTTTGTGCCTTTGTTGAGAGAACGCATAGGAAACATGTGATCGACCTTCACTGTACCAGGATCGATTTCAGCACCGACTCTTTGCAGTTGGGGGTGGTCAGGAGCAAGTTGTTTCAATTCGTCCCATAGAGCATCGAATTCAGAATCTGAAATTTCTGTTTTCGCTTGATTGTAGTACATATCTGAGTGATGAGCGATCTGCTCAGCCAACCATGCTACTCGGCCCGAATTGCGAGTTTTTTCATCGCCTCCTTGAGCCATGCATTACCACCATCTCGACCCCATTTAAGGGTCCCGATTTTGGAGTTTTAATTCCACAAATTCACCATCGATCATTGGGCATCGTGTCATTACAATTTTTGACATTATTCGCATGTGTATTTCTGCTACGACAAAGACGGTTGCCTCAAACATATGACCTGACTTTGTTACAAATTCATCGTCAGCAAAGGTTGCGTGTAGGTGAGTAAATGCCGAACCATCTTCATGCCTTGCAAGATTGCCTTGCAACGTAACGAGTTCAGCGGGTTGTTCAAGACAACGACGATGATATGTGAACGTTTCATCCATGTATCCAAATGTAGAATTCATGGTACGCCCAATTCCGCTTGTGATGACTGCACCATTTATCCCAAGTTCATCCGCAAGGTTTCGAAGCGAAGTATGAATCTCTTCACCAGGTTCCAGTACCACAACAACGTCATCGCCACTACGCGCCCATTCCATGCCCTGAACACATCAAGGAATCACTTAGCAATACCCCTCATCATTCCTCTTGATCAGGATGAAGAACTTCAATGATTTTTTCAGCTGCAATGTCGAGGTCTGCTCGATCTCCACCGAGAGGAAGAGGCCCAAATGGACCCCAGCCCTTTCGAAGGAGCATGATTCGATGCTTTGGTTGACGTTTTGCAAGGACGAGTCTGCTCCATTCATACCGTTGCCCATCCGCAAAAAGGTGGGTAGAGGTAACAGCATAGCGCTTTGGCACCAAGAGCGAAATAATATGCAACCCAAGCAATACGTCCCAGACAATAACGTATACAATCGGTGTGTTGGAAAAAGAAGCAAAACCCCAAGGCAAAGCCATCATTGCTGCCATCGAACCTAGATTCGCCCATTGTCGAAACATCTCATGGCTACGTTCACTTTTCCATGCAAATCCATTGTTCGGGAGATGACCATATTCGGGAATATCGCGATGTTGGCGGGTGAGCCACCAAGCATCCCAGATCACAATCCCACAGAGGATGAGAACCATTGCAAGAGCAACAGGTTCTGCACTCGGTAGCATGATCTCACCTCAGAGCATTCGCTCATCGATCTCGCCCAGTGTTTTCGGCCCACCGCCACGAACTCGAATGAAGAAAACAACGAGAAGAAGAATCACGATCGATCCAATCAAAATCAATGGAGTGGCATTGTCTTCGGACTCACCGAGAGAAGTACCTTCCAACTCATCAGGAGTCCCGTCTCCATCATCATCTTGATCTTCAAACAACAATGTTGTGAAGCCGGGTGGACAATCAATACGATCAGGTTGTCCATCTTCATCGGTGTCAATCCATGCACACGGATCTTTGGGCCAGACGTCATTCGTATCCAAGCGACCATCGTTGTCATCGTCTGGGTCATAAATATCCGGGCCACATTGCAATCCTGCTGTTGCATCGAACCAGGTTTCTGAATTGCATGTTGAAACCCAATCTCCATCTGTATCAAGTTGGGTTATCTCGATATCTACTTCTGCCAAGGTTGTAAGTCCGAGGTTGTCTGAAGCCACTACCTGAACGACGAAGAGACCGGTATCAAGAGAGGTAATGTTGAACTGGTTTGAAGATGCAATACCTTCCTTCACAAGTTGGTTCTGGGCATCATAGACAAACCAATTCAGCACGATTTCATCAGATTCGGTCGTATCATCCATCACTGTTAACGAGACCTCTACAGGAATCGTTTCCATGTAACGTTGCCCAGAATATGGTGCCGTGATTGAAAGAGCAGGGGGCGTATTTGGTTGGAGATTGATGACAACATTTTGTTGTGCGTCTGAACCAATTGGGAACACCTCAGTGCTGGCAAGACTCTGGGCTGATAAAACCAAAACCGTAGCCTCAATAATTGATGTTGATGCATCGGCAAGTGACCTTGTATGAAGCATTTCGATATCAACAAATGAACCTGTGAATTCAATTGGGTCAGTAAGTAGGTCGGATGAAATTGTGAATGTTGCTTCCACAACATCTCCATTGAGGGAGGCGCGAATCGAATGCGTGGACCACTCGTTGACCATACCATCCGTATCGATGGATGTCGAACCAGAGAGAGTCGAATCGATAGCATCAATCACGCTACTTGAGACGGATAGATTACCAAGTAGAGATGAAGATTCAAATCGGACATCAAAGTATTCAACAGAAGCTGCCTCAACCGAATTGATTGAAGCGTTGCGTAAGATTGTTTGAGTAGGATCTTCGAAGTCATGGGCATGAAGTTTGAGACCTACTGAATAACCAGTGATT
>JACETE010000059.1 GCA_013911465.1 Candidatus Poseidoniales archaeon | reverse complement strand
CAATGTGGAAGCACCTTCACCAAACATCAGTTGCGTAATCTCATTCCAGATGTAGGCTTCAGTCACTTGAATCAATGCCAAGGTATCGGACGGTTGGGTAATGAACCAATACAATGCTTCGACGGCAAGTAATGCCAATGGGATCTTTCCATAGCGAAGGCCGAGTTGGGCTACCTCGCCCCAACTCAGGTCATCACTTGCTTTGCTTGAAGCGGACTCACCCATTGAATGACGCTTGTGCTTGCTCCTCTTCAACGTGTTGCGTCATTTGATGCCGAATCGTGGATGTGTTCAAAAAGAAGGTATGTGACCTCTTTTCATGGACGAACGTAAGGATGCAACCCATCTGCTTGACGTTCTCGGATTTTTTTGTCCGGTTCCTGTAGCTGAAGCAAAACAGGCCCTGGCTTTGATGGATGTCGGTTCTGTCCTCCGCGTCCTTGCAAGCGATCCTGAAACGCTTCATGATATTCCATTGATGCTTGGCCGAACACCTCATGAACTTCTTACCGTAGAGTCGCATGAAGGCGAGTATTCGTTTCTGATTGAGGTGAAAGACGATGAGTGATGAAGTTCCTAGTGTTGCTAAACTTCCAACTCAATGGGGGATGTTTGACATTCATGTCTACCATGAGGAGGAAACAGGTCTTGACCATGTTGCACTTATGCTTGGTTCAATGACTGGTCCTGACCCTGTTCTTTTGCGAGTTCACTCGGAGTGTCTCACAGGCGATGCATTTTCCTCACTTCGTTGCGATTGTGGACCTCAACTCCATGCAGCGATGAAAGCAATTGTCGACAATGGGTGGGGCTGTTTGTTGTATCTTCGGCAAGAAGGTCGAGGGATTGGTTTGCATGCTAAAATTCAGGCGTACCATCTTCAAGATCAAGGTGCAGATACGCTCGATGCGAATTTGCTCTTAGGCCATCCAGCGGATGGACGGAATTACCAGATTGCCGCAACCATGTTGAACGACTTAGGAATTGGAGATGTTGCGTTGTTAACGAACAATCCTGACAAGGTCAAGCAACTTGAAGACCATGGCATCGTTGTTTCGAAGACTGTACCATTGGTTGCAGGAGTTGGTCAAGACAACTTGCAATACTTGCAAACAAAGGTTGAGCGAATGGGTCACATCATCGATTCAACGGACTTGGAATAAATGGGGCCGTGGCCGGGAATTGAACCCGGGCTGGCAGAACCACAATCTGCCGTGCTAACCCCTACACCACCACAGCCATGGGGAGTTGTCCGTCATGTGCGTGGTATTTCAACAAATCGTCGTCGTATCAAGAAACCCGTTGTTTGAAATGCTACGACCTAATCCTAGGACACATGCGACCAAAGTGGAATGCTGTCTTCTTGTTCATGGTACTGAGTTGTGCCCTTTGTTCACCGTTGCTTTCAACTGCATCTGCTCGCTCCGTACACGAAACAGCAAGTTACGACTTGTTCCCACAAGGTGATCTGACCGATGCTGGGCAATGGGGGATTGGTGCGACAACATCGTTTACGTCACAACCTGCTGCATACACCGAATCAATGGTTGCAGATCAGCGCATTACAATGGTTCACGAACGTCCTCAAAATACGGATACACTGACGTATTGGGGAATGACAAGTCCTTCAGAATCAGAAAATGTAATCGGAGCTCCTGATGGCTTGTTCATGTGGTCAACAGGACCTATAATGAGTGTGCAGAGTTTTGATGTTGCTTCCTCCACTCAATACACGATCACCGGAGTGAGCGTCGTTCTTGCATTCAAGATTACAGATGCCCTCAACATTGATTCCGTTCGTCTATCTATGGATTGGTCAAACGGTTCAGACATTCTTCGAACATGGTCCAATACAGGTTCTTCAATCGATTACATCAATGGTTCACAATATCAGTTCGATGTTTCGACAGTTGACGATTGGACATGGTCAATGCTGTCCACTGCCAAATTCACCATGGATTACGTTTCTGTTGGACAGACCGATGATGCTCGTCTTGAATTGGATGCTATCGGAATTCAGGTGACGATGGAAACACCATGGTATGGTGGAGAAGTTGCAGAAGCAGTATCGACTTCATCAGGGCACTCACTCCCCGTTCTCGATGTTGACATGAGCGTTGGTGATTACAATGGGATGTCTCTTTCAGTATGTGGATTGGAGTCGAATGACGGTCAATCGATTGGAACATGGACCAGTGAACCAATTGTTGTTCCCTCTGAACAATCGTTTGGTCGCATTCACTTCACAGTCAACGAATCGGGTACTGAAGCAAACGTGAGCGTACAATACGCTACTTCAAGCGATGGTGTCTCGTTTTCGTCCTTTGGTATGTATTCTGGAGATGCATTGCCTGATGAGGATTACATTCAAGTTCGAATCTCAACAGATGTCGCTTGCATTGTTTCGATCTCCGTTGATATCAATGATCCAACAATTTCGATTGCAGGTCGAGTCTATGGTGATGTGTCTGGACTTGATTCGGTCTACTCGTTGTGGGCAGTCTATGTCAACGACATCACTGTGGTGAGTCTACCAGTCGAGGCAGGTCAATTCAACCTAGAAATCCCAATTGGACATACATTCCTTGGGGCAAACTCAGATGTTGAAGTTCTCGTCAAAACGTGGTTTACATGGGATTCTGATGGAAGTGCAAGAACCGCGGCATTAGAGATCAATTCCATTGACATTACAGGGGGATATGACATCTACTACGATGAAGATCCAGTTTGCCAATTGGTTGGGGACCAGACTCTCAGTGAAGATGGTGGTGGATTGTTTGTTCCTCTCCTCACGCGATGTACAGATGATCGAGGTGTTCCCGAAGACCTTGTTGTAAGTTTTGAGAATTCTGCTCCGAATGTGGTTGATGTATCGCTCGATCAAGGGGAAGTTCGCATATCACTCCAATCAGAGCAATCAGGGGCTGCTCAAATTGTCATGACTGTTTCAGATGCTGCAGGAAACACTCACGTTGAAACGTTCAATGTCTTTGTTGAATCCATCGACGATCAGCCTGATTTGAGTGAATTCCCTGCTATTGTTCAAGTCGAACACGCAGTTGAAACAACGATTCCTTTTACTTGGTCTGATGTTGATAGTTCTGCTTCTTCGTTAACGATGACCGCAAATCGTTCTTGGGTTGAGGTGGATTTGGACAACGAGATGTTGACCTTAACAGCTCCAACACCCGGATACACCTCGGTTCTGTTGAGTCTTTGTGATGCAACTTCTTGCAACGAGCGTGTCCTTGACCTGCATGTTGTGTCCTTGCCGGATCTTGAAGTAACAGACCTCAAAGTCGGTGATGATTCGGATGGCGTGTTCACTGAACTGGAAACGGTTGAGAACGGGCAGTTCATCAAGGCACGAGTCTATGTTGGAAATTATGGTTTTGCGAATGCTGAGATGGTTACTATTCGTTGCACAGTCAATGGACAGGCAGCAGACATCGCAACGATTCCAACCTTGTCTCCAGGAGAGATTACAGTCGCTGAGTGTTCCTTCCAAACACCGGTCGATGGTGAATTCATGGTTGTTGAGGCGATTATTGATGGTGGAGAGGTCATAGATGAGAGGAATGAAACAAACAATGCAATGGAAACATCGTTGACGTTAACACAACCAGAAGTCACTGAATCTGGAGATGTATCATCCGGTCTTTCGACAACTACGGTATATGTTGGCAGTGTAATCGTCCTGATTCTGATTCTTGCTGGCTTCAGACTCTTGGCCCCACCAAAGATACGAAAATACGAGTGATTTCATGGACGTTCCTATTCTGTACAGCTTTCGACGCTGTCCTTATGCGATGAGAGCAAGAATGGCACTTCTTGAAGCTGGTATTCAAGTGGAACTTCGCGAAGTTGTGTTGCGTGATCGTCCTGAGCATATGATGGAGATTTCACCAAAAGGGACAGTTCCCGTACTCCTGCTTCCTGATGGAACTGTTATCGAGGAGAGTTTAGAAATCATGTTGTGGTCTCTTGATGAGTCTTGGCTTGTAGGTGATTGGAAGGCTTTGATTGAAGGGAATGACAACCATTTCAAGCATCATTTGGACCGATACAAATACAACAATCGGTACGAGAATCCACTCTTGCCGGAAGAACATCGAGAAGAAGTGGTCAACATTCTTGAGGAGTACAATCGACGTCTGGTTACCTCAGAATATCTCTGTGGCGATTCGTGTTCAATCTCTGATTATGCACTCGCTCCCTTCGTACGTCAATTTGCCAATACGGATCGTCCCTGGTTTGATCAATTGCCATTACCACATCTTCACCGGTGGTTATCATCCATCTTGGAAGGTGAAATCTTTACCAATTGTATGGTAAAACATCCTCAATGGATGGATGGAAATGAACCTGTTTTCTTTGGCTGACGAATCGAAATTGAAAACGATGCTCAGGTGTCGGATAATGTCAAAATCGACATGAACATTCATAACGGTGAGATTTTTTGGAAGAGATGTTCCAAGACTGTGGGGGTCGTTCAGCATTGCTGATGGAATGGATGTGGGGACATGTCAGAATTGAAAATACGTATAGAAACAGAGGAATTCATCTACGAAGAGTACTTTGAGGCTTGATCACCAGCGACGAGGGTAAACATCGTCGTTCATCAGTACAGCTGATGGGCGTCCGATTTCGCCTTTTTCCAAGGTCGAGATGCTCTTGCTGTCGGTGTTCACTTTGACGAAGCATACTGCTTCGCCTTTGATGCTTGTGACGAGGACATTTTGGCCGAATGATAGGTTGTCTGGGATTGAAACAAGTCCTGGGCGAAGCAAAGGTGCACCATGTGCAAGTGCTGCAACCGCACTGTCTTTAACGACAATCCGAGGAAGGCCAGCGAGAAGTTTCTCGGTTGGATGAAGCATGCGCGAGAGTGCTTCACCTTCATTGCATTCTTTCCACAGCCAAATGGCATCAGCGATTTCATGAAGCTGAACACAATCATTGAGCCCAAACCTTCCAGAATCCTCTCTTCGTAGTTCCTTTAATTCAACAGGTTGGTCAAGAAGAAGACCCATGTCTCTTGCCATTGTTCGAATGTATGTTCCTGCATCACAACGTATTCTGGCTACGATTCGTTTAGCAGATTGGTCAAGAAGCGTAAAATCATGGATTTTTCGTGTACGAACCTGAACTCGTACTGCTGAAATCTCAGGAGGGACGTTGTAGATTCGTCCTGTTAGTTGTTCCATGACTTCGCCTAGAGCTTCCTGATCAACTTCGTTTTTGAATTGAAAAACAGCGATGTAGGTTTTGTTGTGTTCAAGAATCTGTTTCGTAAGACGCATTGCTTTTCCTGACATCAAAGGGAGGACTCCAGTCGCAAATGGATCGAGTGTTCCTCCATGACCAAGACGTGGAAGCTTAAGCATGTCACGAACCCATGCCGCAACTTGGTGTGAAGTCGGCCCAGCACCCTTGTCAAGAAGGAAGAATCCCGACTCAAGGCGTTGTTCTATAGTTTTCTGATCGGGGTATGTGCCAATGGCATCGTCCGTCTTCGCCTCATCATCAAGAATTATGTTGCCGCTCATTCCAATGCCTCCACTATTTCGAGAACCCGGGCCAGCACTTCTTGAGGGTTTAGGCTGGTGGCTTCGATTCGATGCGAGTATGGTTCATGTTGTTCTGGGAGAAGATTGTACAATTCAAGGAAACGTTGTGCATCCACACTTGCTCTCTTTTCACTCTCCTTAAGAATAGATTCAATCGATCCACCTTCACGGTCTTGTACACGCTTTGCTCGTTCAATTTCATTGACGTCAAGCCAGATGCGAGGAATCTCCAATTCCAACTGATACGCCCACCAACCTGCGAGGCGACTCTCAACGATTGCTGGTGCTTGCTCATCGTTACGAAGCATCTCTTGCTTCAGAAGTGCATCCAATTCACGATCGACATCAAGGTCATTCTTGCAGAGCTCACCAAAATCCGCTAGCGTCATGTTTCGGCGTTTTGCTTCTTGACGAAACAGTTCTCCCCCATTGAGAGAATTCCATCCCTTGTATTCACTCAGCAAATTGACGAGTGTACTGGTTCCACTCCCTGGATGACCAGAGATTGTGATGCAAACCATTGCTTACACCCATTCGTGATAGCATACATTGCAACGCATGTTTCGTGGACCTTTTCGGTGGACGTCCTCGCTCATGCACTCTGGGCAAACTTCGGAAACTTCTTGCTTTGGTTTGCTGGATTTTTGTTCGCTTTCCTTTGTAGAGGATTTGGCTTGTTTTTTCGGACCATTTTTCCTGGATCGGTTTCTACGCTGAGTTGCTTGTTTGGATTTTGCACCATCGTCATTGACGACAAGATGGAGCAACGGTTCACTCAATTTTTCGTTAGCGAGAACAACTGGATGATTCCGATATCGAATTAGTTTGATGTGTCGGTCAACTATACGACCGAGAGGTGCACTCATGCAAATGTACGCACATATCCATGCAGGGAAGAATAGGAATTTGTCGTCAAGAAGATGCCAACGAGGAGCCCAGGGTAAGGAGACATAGTCGACACGGAATGATTCAACAGCCGTCGTAAGCCAAGCAAAAATCCCGATGATGAAGATCATCGTGAACATCATGGGACGCATAGCGCTCATCTGAACCTTGAGTTGTTCTGGCATCATTTGTTCACGAAGTGTGTTTGCTTTTTCCATGAGGATTGGATCACGACTCATTCGTCCGTCATTCATCATCTTTCGAACTTGAGATTGCCTGTGTCCAATGTGGGCTTGCTCGATTGGATCAGCGAAGAAATTTCGGAGTACAGTGTTCAAGGTCATTGAAAATGTTCCGAGAATGAGAACGGTCAAGACAAAAAATTCAGTTTCTGGTAGTACTGGAGATAGAATTGGGTCTGCCATATTGCCAAGTGCATTTCGAATATTTGGATTGATGATCAGAAACGTCATCAGAATCATGACCAAGAGCATGGTCATCATCGAACCGTTTGGTGGAGGTGGTGGGGGTGCCGCACGATTCGCCATGAATCGTCTGTATGGCATGGGGGTCATGAAGGTTGGTCTTCCGTTGGTTTCAAACGAGAGGATGTTCTCCTCCAATACATGCGCCGAAAAGAACCTCTTGATGTGACAAAAACATGGGAGTATCCTGTTCCGATGCCAATGCCAGGTCGGCCAGTGTGTTGCACAGAGGCTGAAGCGCTTGATCAACTCGAACGAGTCGGAGTGACTGAGCGTATATTCTTGTGGACAGACGATGAGAGAAGAACAATCTCGGACTGGGGTTTTCTTGCAAGCGTTCGACAAGGCGTCCCACCGATCGGAATCGAAGCTGAATTGAATGCTTGGTTGACCCAATACCCTACCGCTTGGCTTGCTGTTGATCTACGCGATGGTGTCATACCACCGTCGACTCAGACTCCATTGAATGAACTTCTTGAAGCATCCAAGAGAAACGTTCTCATCATTGTGAGCAGTTCCTCGGATAACGAGGATTGGCCACAGTGGAAACTACCGTTTTGATTCAAACAAAGGTGTAATTGCACGCAGTGCAACTTGCTGCATCATGAGCATTGGATGTCCCACAAATTGGACAGTCTTTGTCTGACTCATCAGCAGATTCCTCGCTTGAGGCTTCCTCAGATGCTTCCTCTGATTCGGATTCCTCAGATTCACCATCTTCAGCAGTAAATGCCTTCGCAGCCTCGACGAACTCAGCCTTCTTGAGATATCCATTGTCATCAAGATCGAAATTCATGGAGTGAGCAAGGAATGCATCACGGTCGGTAATGCCATACTCTTCCATGACTCGGAGCATGATGTCTTCTCGGAATTTGATTTCTGGAACATTGTCCTCTGCTTCAGCTTCTTCAGATTCATCGCTCGTTTCTTCAGACGCATCTCCGGATTCCTCGCTCGATTCTTCTGAACCTTCTTCCACTGTTTCAGTTGATTCTTCAACTTCTTCAGCAGCATCATCTTCTGTTTCGAGTTCGTCACCGAAATGGGCGCCGTGGAATCGGTTGAGTGCTTCTGCATCGATTTCACCTTCGCCCTTGATCTCAAAGGAAACATCGAGACGTTCTCCTTTAGCAACGACAGGGACCTTCCAAGTGATTTCAATGCCTGCATCGGTCTCGGTTGTTGACATGTCAACGTCGCTTCGCTTATCTCCACCAGCACCACGAATGTGCCAATCTTTGATCTCGAAGTTGGACGGTATGACGTCACGAATAAAGACGTCTTGAAGTGCGGTATCTCCGTTGTTTTCAAACAGAATAAGAACTTCGTATCGGCCCTTGCCACCCATCGGAATGGCTTGCTTTCCAGCCGAGAAATTACGGCGAAGGTGGCTAACACGAATGGATGGTGCTTCTGGAGCGTCTCGCAAACAAACTGGTCCGAATTGTTCGGAACTGAACTGGAAACGGGCAGGTGCATCAACGCGCTCATTTGCAGGTGATGGATCCGGCGCGTTGAGTTTGTATGAGATTTCAAGGGTCTTGCCTGGTTTCAAACCGATTGGACCCTTGGTACCAACAGTGAGGGTCATGGTATGGCCATCACCGTCTGGTGAACGGTGTTCTTTCTCGAGGGTAATGCCTGCGGAAAGTTCACTCTTCCACTGATCTTCGCCGAGTTCCTTTCCAT
>JACETE010000058.1 GCA_013911465.1 Candidatus Poseidoniales archaeon | reverse complement strand
ATGAACTTCGCAAATTTGGTGTGCGAAGTAGGCATAAGATTTCCTTGAGATAATCCTGTTTAGAAGTATCTACAGAAGAGAGGCACTTCAAACAGATGCAGGTAACGATGAATGATGAAGAACGATGCGAAGATTGCTAACTTCATCGAGTATATATCCAAAGGTGTATTCAACTTTGGTCTCGTTTCCATCAGCACCGGTAAAGAAGTAGTTGCCCATTGCGATAGCATTGGCTTCCTTGATGATGATGCCCGAATTTTCAAACCGTACAGCTGTCCATCCCTTGATTGCAAAACCACTGTCTTCGTTGCAAACACCATTTGATGCTACAAAATAGGACAATGCGCCTTCAAATGTAGGACGAAATTGTTCAATCGAAGCCATGGTCGGCTTGAAGAGAACTTCGCTGAGATCGTAGGCATAGAGGTCTTCAACATGCTTCGTAGCAATTCCAGTATAATCGCCACCGGCCTCGTGTGCTGTTGCAATCCTTACGATTCCATCTCCCCACTTGCGCTGAGCATCTTCAACATCTGCAACTGTAATCACAATCTCACCTAATCCGAACTGAGAAAATGGCGATACAAAGTCTTTCTCGGCTTGTCCTCAACACTACAGTTTCGATAGAAACCGTAGGAGTTACTCGGTATATCGCAATTCGATTCGGTGGTCTACGTTCACAGAATCCTGGCCTTCTTGAATGGTAAGTTCGACCTCATGCATTTCGATCGGAGCGAAATGAAGTGTGTTCCATGTGACAGAATCACCATTTTCGATGATTTCTCGGTGACCTAGGCATTGACCATCAACGTTGATCACCGCCCACTCAACATCAACATCACGCCCATTGAGTTCAAGCAATGATGCCGGATTGCTCACGGTCGAATTGAGCATAAAATACGATGGAGAAGGGCCATCATTACCTGGAGTTGTTTCAAAAAATACCGATTCCGGATTTCCAGTATTCTCCTCAGTCCAAGTGATAATTTGTTCAACGATCAAGGTCTTTGTTTGTTCCAACTTCATACCTTTGGAGTCGATGACGTGAACTGAGATGCTGTACGCTCCATGATGTTCGAAGTCGAGCGAGATGCTCTTTTCCTTGCTCGCATCGATGGTAATAGAACGTCCATCATCCGTTGTGATTCCAAATGTTTCAATCGAAACATCAGAGGTTGTTTGGGAGAAATCAACAACGAATGTAGCAGTTGAAGAAGAGATGAGTTCTCGTTGTTCATAGACGGTCTCAATGGTCAAACGATCTTGGTCGAACGTGACAATAAGATTGGTTTCAATCTCTTCATCCGAGACAAGTCCAAGACAACCCGAACAGAGGATGAGACAGACCAATCCCGGAAAGAGAAGTGGCCGATGCATGCCATCACGTTCAGTTGTTCCAGTTGGTGATCAAATGGTACATGGTACGGACGTGAATTCCTGTGGCTCCATTGCCGACCATGGTGTTGGTCTTGGCTCCCCAGTACGTACCTGCAATGTCCATGTGAGCCCAAGTGATTTGGTCTCCATCTTCATCGTAATTTCGGTTTGGTACGAACTGCTTGAGGAATGCAGCCGCAGTGTTTGCTCCACCGTAGCGTCCTGCACCGAGGTTTCGAGTGTCAGCAATCTTTGAATCAGTCATTTCCTTTTCGAAGGCAGGTAGGAGAGGCATTGGCCAAGCCAATTCATCAACTGCATTTCCTGCTTCGTGAATTTTGGAACGGAAGTCATCATCGTTGGACCATAGTCCAGTTGCTTCGTGACCGAGAGCGACAACACAAGCACCGGTGAGGGTAGCGAAATCGATGATGAATTCAGGATCGAATTCACCAGCCTTCCACAGTCCATCGGAAAGTACGAGTCGGCCTTCTGCATCTGTGTTGAGGACTTCGATGGTCTTTCCAGAGAGTGTGGTAATGACATCGCCTGGACGTTGTGCATTTGCAGCAGGCATGTTTTCAGCCATACATGTGATTCCAACGACCTTGCCTTCGTATCCCGTTGATGCAAGAGCTTGCATGGTTCCAAAGACGGTAGCAGAACCGCCCATGTCGTATTTCATTTCGTCCATGTTTGCTCCTGGCTTGAGAGAAATACCACCTGTATCGAAGGTGATACCCTTTCCGACAAGAAGCGGGCAACGGCCTGGAAGTTCCTTGTTCATTTCGAAGATAACCATGCATGGCTTTCGAGAAGATCCCATTCCCACTGCAACAAGTCCACCCATGCCAGCCTTGATGGCGTGCTCGTAATTGATGATGGTAACTTCGACGTTATCGTATTGCTTTGCCCATTCCCATGCCATATCCGAGAATGCTTCTGGATACATGTCGTTTGGAGGGCAGTTTCCAAGATCACGAGAAAGGTGGACTCCGGAAGCAACGCCAGCATGGATGCTTACGAGTGCTCCAAGTTCTTCCTCTTGACCTTCGTCGCAAGTAATTCGAACGCTTCGTTCAGCTTCTTTGTCTTCTTCTTTTTGCATCTTGTACTCATCGTACGAGTAATCTCGAAGAAGCATTCCTTCAGCAAAAGCGCCCATGCATTCCACATCTGCACCAGCAAAGCGAACGGTGAGATCAGTACCGTGCGTCTTCTTGCGAGCCGCAACAACTGCAGCCCCTGCCTTTCGGTAAGCGTGAGCATTGGCGTCATCTTCCTTGCCGAGGCCAACGAGCATTGCCTTCCCTCCTTCACTACCAACAAGAGTCATTGTAGAC
This sequence comes from Candidatus Poseidoniales archaeon, assembly GCA_013911465.1. GTDB lineage: Archaea > Thermoplasmatota > Poseidoniia > Poseidoniales > Poseidoniaceae > MGIIa-L2. The sequence goes on along the minus strand of JACETE010000058.1, from coordinate 6,221 downwards.
TTTGCCTTTCCTTTGAAATCTCCATCAGCAAGAACACGGTTGATTTGGGCCTTAAGTGCTACATGCAAGCCAGTAGCATGAGCTTCTGGCACGATATCTGTTCCTTCAAAGAGGGGAAGAATAAGGGTTCCATCGATGTTGTGGCTTGGACTTACGCTGATTTGCATGGTCATTGCCAACCCCTTGAGGGTCTTGAAACCTTGCGAATAGATTTCAGCAAATTAGACCGATTCTTCGTCTTCGTTGCGGAGTAATGAAATCACAGCCAAACCAGCGAGGATCGTTGTTGGGCTGAACAATCCATAGCCGATGAGGAAACTGGACTCATCAGGAATTCTTACAACAATGGCACTGATATTGAGAGGTTCAGACACCCACGTGGATGCATCAATGACGCGCTTTTGATAGTACAATTGCCACGATCCTGAAGTGGAGTATGTGAGATTCGTAGCATCGAGTGTAGCAACGGTAGAATTGCTTGCATTAACGGAGAATAACGAAGATGTCCATGCCACTTGACCACTCGAATCGACATATTGTAGACTTGCGTTGGTCGTGGAAGCATGTCCAAGATTATCGACATCGATGATGACCTCATCGTCATCAATTTGAATCGACTGAACATCGAGACGTGCTCTCCAGTACCATACGTTGGTGATGAGGTAGCGCATGACATCCATCTCTTCACCCAATCGTTCGTTGAGCGCTTCAACAGATCCAGGTACGAATTGTTCGTCGTCAGTTTCGAAAGTAAAGGTAGGGAAGCCCATCACGCCGTATCCATAGTCTCTGCTCGTCCCACAGTTCGGGTACAATCCTTGATTGGCGTTCTGAATTGGAATCTCAGAGATGTTGGCTTGGACCTCTTCTCGGATACCGTGGAACAATTCCCAATCCGCAGGTTGATGTGCCCATTTGCCCCACGGATAGAGCATAATCCATACGCCTGTGTGCATGGTGACATAGAGATCTGCATCCGAAACAACATCGTTCATGTATTGAGAATTTGCTGCAGTCTCGGATTCACTGAATGCTGCGCTGCCTGGTTGTGTTGTAGGGCAGGTGTTCCAGTAGTGGTCGTAATTTCGATTCAAATCAACTTGGTTTATGTTCCAACGTGTGTCGATGTCGTTACCATCCGGATTGAGCATGATCAGGACATGAATTTCTGTATTTTGAAGTGCATCAATCGCTTCTTGATTGCCTTCATTCCATCCATCAATGTACCACTTCGCTGATAACCATGCAAGTGCTGTTCCGAGATATTCATTGCCGTGGTGGCCACCATCGATGTAAACGATTTCCTTCTTGCTTCCATCAGCTTTGGTTTCCATTGACCAATCGGAAAGTTGGACAACCCACAAGGTCTTTCCAAGTTCCGAGTTGCCAACATCCACCAATTGAACAACATCGGGATTGTTGTCGGCCCATTCGTTAACCTCCATGGTCAAGGCCGCCCAAGTCATGTGAACGTGGTTGTCGATGGGTTCACCTGGCCACGCCTCTACTGAATCAGAGGATGCGCTAGCCAACGGCGAAAGGCCCGCAAGAAGGAAACAAAGGACGAGACCAACTGCGACACGCATGGTAAGGCCTCTCAGCGGTGAATCAAAAACGCTTGCTTAGACAGTTCACCAATCGCTGGTGAAGGCGTTTGGATTCTGAACCTTCTCAGATTCACGAGTCCAGATTGAATGGCCGTCGGTTCCGTAGACATCTGCAAACGGATCAATGTCCTCTGGCTTGCGCTGTCGTTGCATGTAGGATTCGACACGCTCCTTGAGATCAGGCTTGAACTTCCAGTAATGGATTCGCCATTCACGTCCGTCCCATAGGGTCGTTTCTTCGGATTCGGTCGTCAAGAGATCGTAATCTTGGAACATGTAAAACAAGTTACGATCGGTTGGCTCGAGTGCATTGTCGATGATGCGATTGTAAAATCCAAAGAATCCTAGTGCGTGTTCTGCCATGCCTGCAGCGACCTCTGCATCCATTTCAGTATCGATATGTTGTTGTATTGCTTGCGTCAACGATTGTAGTGTCATTCCCATCTTTCATCACCCCGCCCCCGGTATTTCTCCCGAGAACACTATTGTATATTGGTTGCCGAAGTATATTAACACATCGGCCGTTTTTCTTGTAAATCGGGTTTAGAGCGCGTTTTTTGGCTTGATTTTGGGAATACTTAGAAGCAAACAACAGACGCGGACATCATGGAGGACGAGGGTATGCCAACCTTCCTTGGACTTGACCAAGGTGAAGGCGATGTCGATATCGCCATCCTTTCACTTCCTTACGAATTGACAACATCATACGGGCAAGGCACTGCTCAAGGCCCAATGGCATGCATTGAAGCATCAGCACAGGTGGAATTGTACGATGAACAAATCGGAGAAGATTTACCATCTGGATATTCCATTCACACCATTCCAGAATGGGTTGGAGAGGAACCCACGCTCCTGCAGCAATTGGATTCAATGAGCGGCTATCTCATTCCGTGGTTTAAGGGCGATTGTTTCCCACTTTGTCTTGGTGGTGAACACGGTATTCTCCCTTCCATCATGGAAGCTGTACGTCATCATCCTGCCGTGAACAATGATCTGTCGAACCTAACCGTTGTCCAAATCGATGCGCATGGAGACCTACGCCATGAACTGGACGGAGAGATCTATTCGCACGCTTGTGCTGCTGCAAGAGCACTCGATGCTGGAGTAGGCTCCCTCCTACAAGTCGGTATTCGTGCGTTCAGTAAGGAGGAACATCACCGAATGCTGAACGATGAGCGCATTACGACCTTCTTCGCTAAAGATACACAATCTCCTTGCAACGGGGCAAAACACTGGGAGGATTGGTTGAAAACTCTCCAATCGATTGAAGGACCAGTCCACCTCACCATCGACATCGATGGTCTTGATGGCGCCCTGGTTCCAGCCACAGGAACACCAGTTCCTGGTGGGCTGACATTCTGGCAGGTGCATGAAACCATTCAGACCTTGTTCAATGCACCAAATGCTTTGATTGTGAGTGCTGATGTTAACGAAATTGGGGTTCAAGAGGATTCACCTCTCACTCAGTTCACAGCAGCAATGCTGGCAACAAAAGTCGTTGCAAGCCATATTTTGGCTCGTAAAGAAGGAAGGTGGGAGGCGTTAGCACCTCCATCTGATGCGCTTCGGTCAAGCGTTTCATATCAACACTTTTCGAAAACATGACCGAAGAAGGGGATAAATACTTGATTTGGTTGCTTGGGCAAAGAAGTCATTCGATTCTCAAAGGCGACCCTCAATGCGGAGAAACACCGAACAAACCACGTGCTAAGAAGCAGATTGAACACAAAACAAGGAGTGGTTACGTTGAATAAAACATCTCAAGGGAAACATATTTTTCTCGATTATACAGAATTTTTCCCATCCTCAATGTTCGATGGAGCTCAAATGCTTCGTTTGATGAAAGAAGCCGTATCAAGAAGTGGAGCTCGAGAAGTTCATGCACATGTCGAGAATTTCGATGGTTCTGTATCTCCACCTGGCTTTGCTGCAGCGGTTCTTATTGACGAAAGCCATGTAAGCGCCCATTGTTATTCGGACCGAGGGCTACTCGCCATCGATGCATTTACGTGTGGAGCGACCGATCCGGAAACGATCATCTCTCAATTGAAGGATGCACTCTCTAAGTGTTGTCCAACGTTGGTTTTGATGCAAGAGAAGTGCGTCGAACGTTTCCTTTTACCTGAGGTGTGAAGATGACGATCCGTTCGACCATCGAATCGTACTTTCACCACTTCAACGCTGGTGAATTGTCAAAGATGTCCACGTCCTTGGTGAAGCATCTCGAATCTGGTGGAAAGTTGTTCATCACCTTGGCAGGTGCGATGAGTACTGCAGGGATTGGGAAACTCCTCGCCCCAATGATTCGCAAAGGGTACATTGCCGGAATCAGTTGCACGGGAGCAAATTTGGAAGAAGATGTATTTCGAATGATGGCTTTTCCTCATTACACCTCAATTGAAAATTGGAGAGCATTATCACCTCAAGATGATGAGGAATTGTTCAACAACAACATGAATCGAGTTACGGATGTCTGTATTCCAGAACAGGAAGCAATTCGAGCATTGGAAGCACATCTCCTTGATGCATGGCAAGTCGCTACATCGACAGGAGTTCGTCAACTTCCTCATCGTTACTTCTACGATATTCTTCGAAATGAGACATTGTTGAATACAGCAAAGGGTGACGCAGATGCGTCTTGGGTTCTTGCTGCAACAGAGGCCAACCTGCCTGTTTTTGTGCCGGGATGGGAGGATTCGACGATGGGGAATATTTTCGCAGCACGATCGATGGAAGGACAAGTGGATTCGGACTGTGTTTTGTCTGGAATTGAATACATGAAAGACCTCGCTACTTGGTACGAAGAGCAAGAATCTGCACTAGCTTTTTTGCAAATCGGCGGAGGAATTGCTGGCGATTTCCCTATTTGTGTCGTTCCTATGCTCAATCAGGACCTTGAACGAAACGTTCCACTGTGGTCATGGTTCGGCCAAATTTCAGAGTCACGGCCGTCTTATGGGGGATATTCAGGTGCGCCACCGAGTGAGAAAATCACATGGGGTAAAATCGATGCATCAACGCCAATGTTTGTGGTTGAGAGCGATGCGACGATTGTCGCCCCGCTGTTGTTTGCTTACATCTTGAACCTATGATTGTTGAAACAATGTCCCCAAACCCTTAGAGATGAGCGGGTCTAAGTTCTCGGTATGGGATGGCACCGAAGTGTTCTACTTGTGTGCATGTTGTTGCTTGCGCCACTGTCGTTCTTGGCCTCTGCTCAAGATTCGCCAACGGTTTCAATTACAACCGATTGGACAAGTGACTCGGCCTTGTCAAACGAACATGCATACATCCTAACATTTGGAGATGCATCTGCTCACGATTATGATGTTACGATTGAACATATCCGTGATTCTGCAGACCTTGGCCCCTCAATACAGACGACATTTCTTGAGAACACACCCGTGTTGACCGCACGAATTGTTCTCGATACCGATCTCGCTTGGAACGATTCGGTTTCGATATCAATTGCCATTAACGGTCATGATGGCAACCCTCTTCCTACTCCAATCATCATTGAGAGATTGTTCACCGTAGGTTCATGGAATCAACCGATGGCCGATCATGAAGTAACGACGACAACAGCATGGTCACTTGAACAAAATTATGAGACTGAAGAAGGAAACCAGTCCTTTGTCCTCTTCTTTGAGGGCAACGGTTGGCAACAACGTATTGGTGAGGTGTTGAATTCCTATGAGCTCGGGAACGGGACACTCACCACTTCAGAGAATACAGATAATTCGACAACCATCTTCGATTTGGATTTTGAATCCTTCTGGAAGAATGAGACAGTAACCTCTGGAGTCCTCACCTCGCAAGTCATTCAGGCTCGTGGAACCGGCGACATCATCTTGCAACTCGAAGAAGACGGATTGGTGACAACTGTCAATGGTACAGTTGTTGACGCTCTTCTGAACCGATCGAGCATCGACAATGTCGTAACAGAACGCCTTCGATTGGAGGCCTTTGGCTCCCTTCTTGTTGGCGGTGAAGACGACGGTGCTCGGTTTGATGTTGATGGTGATATCAGCCTTCTTTTGTTGGAGACAATCGATATTGATGGTGTCCGTGTTCTCGAACACACCCAAATCGAAGCAACTGCAGATATGCTGCTTACCGATGATGGCTCAGAATTCAACCTTCAGTTGGACCAATTCGAGACGCTCGAGCGTTGGGAAAATGGTGTCCGAGTCGACCATCTGGAGTTGACTCGAGGCGATGGAACCTTTGGATTTGAAGACGAGGAAGAGAATTCTTCAATGGTCGTCAATGGAACAGTCCACACGTTCCACAGTCGCGTTGAGGATGGAATTACACTGATTGATGACGTTCATGTTGACGGTACCTTATCTGGAGATGTTCAAGGTACGTTTGGTGTCCTACAAACCATTGAAGAAACAGGCAAGCAACGCAATCATACCCTGGTCGAACATGATGTGAACGTGATTCACAGCGAGACCTGGTTCAACGTGACTGGTATCGGTGGAAGCAATTTCTTTGGTGGAAGTGGGGCGGGTTCCTATTACAACAATTCCTACATCTACCAAGCAACCAATGCGGATTGGGACAATCGAACGGTTCGTCTTGTATGGACCGAAACAGGGCCTGATCCTT
>JACETE010000057.1 GCA_013911465.1 Candidatus Poseidoniales archaeon | reverse complement strand
TCTCTCGCAGGGTCTGCATCATCTGAAACACCTCCCCATGCGACGATTTCATTGTGATTCATTTCGGGAACAATACCGATGCGAGCAAATCGGCCTGAGTTTTCGTTGACCTGGTTCTTGAAACGGGTGAGAGCGGGCTGCATTTCAGTAGGTCCGAGCAAGGAGATTGGATGATCCTTCAACGCCATTGCCAGTTCAAGCAAGGGTATTCCAGATGATGTTCGGAAATCGTTGGATTGACAAGCGTATTCAAGGCGAACAAGCATTGCCTCTCGTTCATCTTCAGGTTGGGACGGAAGGAATCCAAGATGTTCTACCAGAGCAAGTTGGCGGGAGAAAAGGTGGCCAAACGCAGTGCGAGGTGGCTGACCTCCAACAGATGGGATGAGATGGCACGTCTCATGCAACTCACACAATCCTGCAAGGATGCCCCCGGTTGCAATAACGACAGCAGTTGCACCTTGCTTGAGAGCAGATTCGGTAGCAGCCAGAGTCTCCTCAGTATTGCCACTGTGTGAGGTCGCGATGATGAGCCAATCCGGAGTCCACCACGATGGTAGTTGGTATCCTCGATGAACAATCACGGGTTTCGAACCGGATGAATCGGAGAGTCTTGCCAGAAAATCACCGCCAGCGGCAGAACCCCCCATTCCGAAGCAAAGCACACCTTTCCATTGCGTTTCCTTAACATCATGTAGCCACGGGAGATGTTCCTCATTGACCACAGAGATGCCTTTTTCGATGTCTGAAACAAAGGATTCGACGAAGCCAATCATGCCTTCTGAATCCAATTGCTGACACAGGGCATCGATATCCAAGGTTTCATCGGCCATAGTACGATGTAAAGTTAGCCCTTCATATGGGCTCCTATCAATCCGAGTGGTCGAGGGCCATATCGTGGAGGGCAAGGAACTCACCATCAATTCGAGCGAGACGAAGTTGAGAGCCACCATCAAAATCCCATGGTAATCGAACTGAAGTCATCTGCCATGTGGAAGGATCGAGGAATTCCGCAGCCGAATCATCGCGATTCAAGATATCGACGACGAGATGGTCTTTCATTTGAGAGAGGACGTTTGCTCCTTCGAGATCTCTCCAAGTCGCTCCAGTACGTTCCTGACGCGTAATTCGTTCCATAATGGCTCCATCTTTGCTCCAAGAACTCGGTCTCCATAATTCACCCCGCCACTTAATGACATCACCCAAATCGTAACCTGGTTTTCTGTACAATAGCGTCAATCGAGTAACATCAACACCGTCCTTGCGACCTACGGTGGAGTTGGTTTCGGTCACTTGACCACCCCATGTTTCCGTCAAATGCCGACCCCACGCTCGTGCTAATCCTTTTGACCCCATGATGACATCATATCCCCCTGTAACTGGGCCTTCATTCGTGATGAAAAACATTGGATCATCGCTCAGGTTCTCAATAACATCATCGAGGCTTCCCCGCAATTTATTCAATTCCACTTCTTCTAACCGTCGACCAGTTGAGCGCAGTTGAACCGTTGCCTCAAAGTAATTTCCAGCGCGACGTGTACAGGTCAGACAAACGCCGTTCGAACGTCGAGCACGCATCGTATGTTCTTCTGTGTACAGAAGATCATCAACAACACCTTCCATCTGCATGTGAAGAAGTGTATGGCGATCGGAAACGATTTGGGGCTCAAAACCGAGGCCAATTTCTTCCGCACGTTCATGAAATGCTACATTTCGTTGAATCAATTCATCCCACAGTGTATCTTCTGGAATGTTGACCCATCGCCCTTGAATGTCAATGAGGCCACATCGGGCACATTGTGTAAAGTTGGTATTTTCAGGAACGTTTGCCAATTTGGTTCGCTTCCGAGTGCATGATTCGCACATCTTTTCGGTGAAGAGAGGTGGCTCATTGCCACAAACCAGACAAAATTCACCCCCTAAACCTCGACTCATACGAATCACTCCTGTTCTTGGCTGCTTTGAAGAATGGTCTGCTCAACAGCTTCGATTCGTTGTTGTAGGTCGTTGCTTCTTGAGAACACAGTCCATGTCCAAATTCCTATGGCAATGAGCATGCCGAGGTAAGCAACTGCAAGATACGTCATACCTTCTGCCATTGTTCACACCTTATCCATTGCTTCTTGAAGACTTTCTAGGCGTTGCTCAAGAGATGTGATTCTCATGCTCATGAGGACATGGCCGATGATAAAAACGGTAAATGAGATTGCACCAATGAGGAGGATGACAGCCATATCGCCGTTTAAACTACCACTATCGCCTCCACCGACGACAGGACCAGGGTGGCGTATCTGCCAAAGGCGTGTTGCGACATATGTGACGGGAACGAGAACAAAACCAAACAAACCAAACGTGGAAAAGGTGTCTCTTGTCTCTACTCCATCGGGTTGAGATTGCCGTCCAAGGACCAGGAAGAGAGCAAGGAAGGTGAGGAGTCCAAAGGTGTTCAAACGAACATCCGTCCAATCCCAAGGAACTCCCCATTCAGCAGATCCCCAAACCATCCCGCTCCAGATGGTCATCAATCCAGTGGCAAGGCCAGCTTCTGCACCTGCAACATGCATTCTCCAACCCAGGTTTGAACGCTTGAAAAACCACAATGCTGAACCAACAAAAAGGATTCCAAAAGCAATGAATGCAGCCCAAGCCGCTGGAACGTGCCAATAGAAGATTCGTTGCGCATCGGGTGATTCAAATGCATTGATGGAGACGCTAGGTGCCTTCAGCAATGCAAGCATGAGTGTGGCACCAATGCCCACAAATCCGAGCAGAAGTATCGATTCTGCTAATCGATTGCCCATGCGTTGTCCACCTTGCCTCTTGTTTTCAACAATTGCATTCACAACAGGCTTGAATCTGTTATCCATTGGACGAGAAGGGCGAAGGGGAGAATCAGTATTGGCGTTAAGATCCGAATGAAAGCGGCCCGGGGTCTTGCCAGCCTCGAAGTTGCTAACTCCATGGCACGGACGATGGCCATTGTTGAAGAGGTAAGCAGACCTCCAATGAGTGTCAATTCTACCGAAAGTTCACTATCAAAACCCAGTTGTGTTAGTGCAGTCAATCCAGCGCCAATGACGAGGGCATGAACATAGGAGTGAGGAATCCCTTGCCGATGAGCCTTCCACCAATCCAGTGCTTTCTGTTCGTGCAACATCGATATCATCGAATCTCCAACGAGGCCTGCGGCGAAAGCGGCACTAAGGAACAAACCAGAGGTTTGAATGACAGAAGAATCAACAGCAGATGAATCGACGAGAGCCAAAAGAATGCCGAGCGTCAACAAGCCCGCAATGGCATTGTTGGCAACGGTTGAAAGCGTTCGTTGATTAAGGGTGAAACTTGTCCTGAGCGAAACATTTCCTTTGGCTTGTGAGGTTTTGATATCCTCATGGTGAACACTTGCCTTTGTTGCTGATTCATTCGCAACAAGTTTGTTTTGGTGGAAAATATGAGTTGCGCATGTGTTGAAATCAGCATGATGGCTCGCCAGCAAAATTGCATTACCTCGCTCCTGTAGCTTGTAGAGATCTTGCACCAATGTTGCACGGGATGCTTCATCCAAACCCGCAGCAGGTTCATCCAACAACAAGACACGTGGTTGAGAGCCAACAAAACCGGGAAGTATGCCGGCAAGCATCGCTACTTTACGTCGCTGACCTCCTGAAAGATGAGCAATAAGATCATGCTTACGGTGCGCTAGATTGTATCGTTTGAGCCATGAATCAATTTCGATCCGTCCACCAGAAATGTCGAGGGCATTATGGATGTGTTCCTCAACTCGCTGACTGCCTATACATCCGTCCGATTGCAAGGTCAAGCCAAATGCTCTTTCGGGTCGCTTTGACCTTCCATTGGAATCGATGAGGAGGTTGCTGTGATGTGAAACTTCTCCTGTTTCAAGCGGTAACAATCCTGCGGCTGATTCGATGATGGTTGATTTTCCTGCTCCATTCTTGTCGCTGAGAAGGGCGATTTGGCCCTCTTCCAATTGAAGATAAAGGTTCTTCAATACTACGGAAGAACCGCGACGCACGGTTACGTCGTTGAGTGACAAGAGCACTTCGCTCATGAACCACCCAAAACTCACACATGAATGAATGCTACGTCAGGACAAGACCCATAGTTGACCGAAGAGTGGGAGTGGTATGGGGCAGTTGTATCTCACAACATTTGGAGCCTCAGAGTGGGCAATTCTCATCCTTTGGTTCATTGCCGTGTTGGCACCCATCGCCTATTCATTTCGTAACCGAACACCCATTGCACTCGGAATCTCAGTTGGATTGCTTTTGGGCTACATCGTCCAGTATTCCTTTGTCGTTCTGGATTCCTACGGACTGGAACTGCGATTCGTTTGGTTCGATTTTTGGTTGATCCCGAATCGTCTCGACTCTGCGGTTCATCTTCCTACGTTGTTCACTGCTGGATTTCTTCACAGCATGAACGATGTGACTCACGTTCTTGGTAATGTTCTGGTCATTGCAATGGTAGGCATTCCTCTCGAACAACGCCTAGGTACAAAGCGGTTTACTGCAATTTACATTGCAGGACTTCTTGGTGGTTCCATCGCTTGGGTTCTCTTCAACAGTGGCTCAGGCACGCCTTCTTGGGGTGCTTCTGGCGCAGCATATGGTCTTCTAGGGGCGTATCTTTCCGGATGGCCAAAAGACGAAATTCCATTCCCGTTGATTCTTATTCGTCCTTGGCCGGTTACCATTATTGCTCTGTTTTACTTTGGTTTTGAGTTGATCCGCGCCTTCAACACCGTTGGATTGGGTGGCTATTCAACGGTTGCGCACATGGCCCACATTGGGGGATTTGTCCTCGCATATGCTCTTCTTCCACTCGTTGCAAAAGGAGGTCCATATCCCCTCGGAGTTGTCGACGGTGGTCCAAAGGGATTCGGAAATTCGAGAGCAGGATTTGAACAAATGAAGGCTTCTATGGTCGATTTGTCTTCGCTCGATGACCCTTGGACTGAACTTGGAGTAGAGATGCCCAAGAATTTGCAGGAATCGTTCAGAAAGTTACTGAATGCAGGCGATGAAGCGGAAACGCGGATTGCATGGATGGAACACATCGCAGAAGCTGGTGAGTGCCCCATCTGTCTCGCACCTCTTGGGATGGTTGAACGCAAGACTGGGCCTCAAATTCAGTGTTCGAAAGAACCAAAACATTTGTCCTGGCCAAAACACGGTTAAACAGAGAATTCAATGAACGTTGGAGCGATAGCATCAAAATATATCGATGTGTGGTGAGGGATGGCGATTATGCAAGGAAGACCATCATTCTCCAATCCAAGGCAGGCGATGTTCTTGGTTTTGCTCATGCTTTTCTTGCCATTGGCTTCACAATCCCAAGCATTTTCTTACGTCCCAGATGTTCAAGAACCAACGCACACCGCTCCAATTCTTGTCGAAGACCTCCCTCCTCTCGTTTGTGGTGACGACCTTTGCGATCGCCCCTTGCGGATGCTTGATCGTAACGGAAGAGATGCAAACATGGACTACGGTTGGTGGCAAGCCTACGGCCCCGACCTCGATTGGAACGGAATGGATGACCGCCTTCAGAGAATCTTAGGAGGTCTTGACTCAATATCCCCAACAGCGATCGTTGGTCCTGATGGTCGCAAAACCGTAGCTATTGTTGTTGATTACGCATGGTTCCCAACAGACTACGAAACCTCAGAACTGGCATCAACACTTGATCAACACGGTTGGATTGGAACGGAGGAAGGAGCCTTCTTTGAGGTCATTCCAAGCATTGATGCCGTTGCAGTCGATAAGGTTCCAGTTTCAGCGTTGATGGACATCTATCACTTGGACGGCGTCGTTGTTGTTGAGATGCAAAATGTGATGGTTCCAAACAATGATGTGGCTTCCAAAGCGGCTAAAGCTCGTCCTTCTGAAGTTTATTCCAGCACAGCACATGAATTGGGTTACACCGGCTCTGGAGTAATTATCGCAGTACTGGATACGGGTGTTGACAATGAGCATCGCTCTCTCAACGATTTCGACGATGTGAATGATGCTCCAGATTCCGACCCAACATCGTATTCGGATCACAAATGGATCGCTGGATACGATGCCACCTCCCAAAACCCCGATACATCCGGAGAAACAGACCCGGACGATGGAAACGGTCACGGAACGCACGTTGCCGGTTCAGCACTTGGAACCGGAGATGCATCTAGGGTTCACATGGGAACTGCACCAGGTGCCGGCCTAATTGACATCAAAGTATTAACTGACGGGGGTGGAACAAATTCACAATACAGCCTAGCAGGCCTACAGTGGATGATCAACAACGCCGATACAAACTGGGGTGTGAATTCGAGTTACAATGGAATCCAAATTGCTTCCATGTCGTACGGCTCTTTGGGAGGGGGTCCATTGTTTCCGGGAGATCAAGGGGACAACGGAACGAGTGCAGAGGCCAATCTCGTGAACCAAGCTACAGATGCGGGTATTGTTTGTGTTGTTGCAATCGGAAATGACGGGTCAAATCGTGTACCTTCTCCTGGCAGCGCAGATGGAGCCGTCACAATCGGTTCTGTTAACGACAGGAACACAATAACTCGCGATGATGATGAAATGTCGGATTTCTCGAACTATGGTCCAAGACAATCCGATAACGATGACGATGAGTTGGACGAGCAGAAACCAGACGTGACTGCTTATGGTTCGAACATCGTTTCTGCTACCTATGCTGCTTCATTACCTATTCCTGGCAGTGATGCAGTCCTTGCAGACGACGGTTACGATTCAAAATCCGGTACGAGTATGGCGACACCTATCGCCTCCGGCGTTATTGCGCTTATGCTGGAAGCGAATCCTTCTCTTACCCCTGAAGAAGTGAAGGAAGCCCTGCAATCCTCTTCTGAGCAGCGAGGTGTTCCTGCTGATGAAGGATTGTCTCGGTGGAACGAGACGTATGGACACGGCATTATTGATGCTTCATGTGCGATTGCTTACGTGCTTGGTACTATCTGTGAGAGTGGATTGCGGGCTAGTACAAGCGATGTAAACACGACATACCCCGTAAACGGTACGTGGCTTATGGCCAACTCATTCACTCGTATCTCAGGAGAAGTAAACACTACAGAAGTTGATTACGACAAGATTGAGATCAAACTTGAGCAGCATTTCAAACCGAATAACGGCAATGTACCCAATCCGCAAATTTTGCTTGATTGGACCCTTGCCAATGGCACGACGGAGTATTGGTTTTACGATGTGGAATTGCAAGACTCTTGGGTTAAATCAAACGACAAATTCATTGTTGTATATGCCAAAGCGACTGATGATAAAGGCAATGAATCAAATCCCGATTTGAGAACCTTCCAACTATCGAGGACGGGGATTAGTCTCTTAAGTCCACTTTCGAGAAATGTCCTTTCTGGAACCGTAGAGGTGACTGGCGAAGTAGAGGGAGTAGAGCACGACCGTATTGAATACAAAATTGATGATGGTGACTGGACTTTAGGAACGAGTTTGAGCGAACACAACGGTGCTGGTCAGGATGGACTTGACTCGTGGTCTTTTAATTGGGATACATCAACTGTCGATGACGGGTACCGTCAAATGTTTGTCCGCATGGTGAACAAATCAGGTTATGAGAGTCCAATTGCCTCGCGAAGTTACACGATTGACAATATCGCACCCGCTCCATCCTTGAGGTTCCAAGGGGATGTCGAAATCTTTGATCAGAAGTTGCCTGCAGAATCGGCTTATGCAGGTAGTCTCTTGGAAGTGAATTTTGATGTATACAATGCTGGAGATAAGGATGCCACAGACATTTACGTCCGTCTAACTGCTCCGGGTGAAGAATCTGAAGCATACCCTTCTCAGGGAGTTATACCCTCACTAGAAAAAGGCGAATCCGTTGGTGTAACCCTGTTCTGGCAGGCTAGTGTTGCAGGATTGCATGAGGTAAAAATCGAACTCGATCCAAACGGTGCACAAGGTGACCCAGAACCAGAGGATAACATTCTCACCTTCCAATTCGAAATCCTCGAACGGCCGAGCCAGCCTGTCTTGAGATATCTTCCTGGTTCAGTTACAACTGTACCAAATATTCCACTCGTGGACGAGGAGTATACAATCAGTGTTCGAGTTGACAATCTTGGACAGTCGAATGCTGTTTCTCTCGACATGGTGCTCGAGTATCAAATTCCGGGAACCTCGGGTTGGCAACTCATTGGAGATAAACGAATCAGTTTCATCCCAGGGGCAACCGTTGAATCAGGATTCCAGTCAGCTAAATTTACACACAGCAACAGCAACATTGGAGCAGTTCACTATCGAGCAACATTAACTGGTGATGGTGTAGAAAGCGAATACAGCCAACATACGTTTGCAGTGGTTGTCAGCGATGTATCTTCTGGGCAAGGTTCTGCCACACTTTCTCTTGCAGAGGATGAATATCCAATCGCATTTGCAGGTATTGAGTCGTCCACGTTGATCTTTACAACCATTGACGGAGAACTGCACGTACGCTCGCTCAGCAAAGATTTGCGCCTTCAAACCGATACTCTCATTGACAAAAGTTGGGGCGGTGAACTTGATGTCCTTGTCCGCAACGACGGATTGGTCCATACAGCCTGGACCAGCAGGACCCAATCTCAGCAAGGGTACTTTCTGAATGATGTTGCAATGACTTCAATCTCTGCGACTGGGCAAATGTTACCGATTCATCATCACCTAACAGGGTTGAAGATTTCAGAAGGAGAATATTGGGGTCTCGATCTCGCTCAAGAAGATGAGACTGTCGTTCTCTCTGGCTATTTCAGGAACATTTCAACTGGTGGTTCATGGTCTGATTTGACATCGATTTTCAGTATTCACTCCGAGTCACCGGATGCTGGAGAAAACTGGTCTACAATGCGTACGCACATTCCTGTAATCGATATCTCTCCTGATGATGGAGATCAGCTCTCAACACTCCTTCTTGATGGTACATTGCACGTCCTCTATCAAGAGATACGTGATGACGTATCAGGTATTGAACGAAGTGGTCTCATGTACTCGAGAGGAGATTTGGATGAATCGCAATGGAGTTATCAAACTTCAATCGGCGATGAAGCGCAATCTGCACAACTTGGCGTACTTT
>JACETE010000056.1 GCA_013911465.1 Candidatus Poseidoniales archaeon | reverse complement strand
TTCTCGTATTGTATTATTTGATGTGAAATCAAACAACGCCTTGAGCGAGCATAGCTTCAGCGATCTTGAGGAAGCCTGCAACGTTTGCACCAAAGACGTAGTCACCGTCTCGACCGTATTCTTTGGCTGTCTCGTAAGCTGCCTTGTGAATACCGACCATGATTGCATCGAGTTTCTCATCAACCTCTTCACGTGTCCATGAAAGACGCAATGAGTTTTGACTCATTTCAAGACCAGAAGTAGCAACACCGCCAGCGTTGCTTGCCTTACCTGGAGCAAAGAGAATACCGTTCTTTTGGAAGACTTCAACGGCTTCAGGAGTGCAAGGCATGTTCGCACCTTCTGCAACAGCCATGACGTTGTTGTCAACCAGCATTTGTGCTTCAGAACCGTTCAGTTCGTTCTGCGTTGCACATGGAAGTGCAACATCGACGTTGACTCCCCAGAGACCATTTGGTGTTGGTTCTGGAGCGGAAGCGGTGAATGTAACGCCATCAAATTGCGCAGCATATTCAGAGATACGTCCACGACGGTTGTTCTTGAGATCCATAATCCAAGCCAATTTTTCTCGGTCGATGCCAGCGGGATCATGAATGAATCCGCTTGAATCGGACATTGTGACTGGCTTACCACCAAGATCGAGAACCTTCTCACAAGCGAATTGTGCGACGTTTCCAGAACCTGAAATCGATACAAGCTTTCCTTCAAAGGAATGGCCTTGCGCTGCAAGCATTTCACGAGCGAAGTAAACAAGACCGTATCCTGTTGCCTCCGGACGGATGAGAGAACCTCCATAGGAACGACCCTTTCCAGTGAGGACACCGGCTTGGAATTCATTGCGTAGCTTGCGGTACATTCCGTACATGTAGCCGATTTCACGACCGCCGACGCCGATGTCACCAGCAGGGACGTCACAGTCTTGTCCAATGTGGCGCCATAGTTCCATCATGAACGACTGGCAGAAGCGCATAACTTCAGCATCGCTCTTTCCCTTGGGGTTAAAGTCAGAACCACCCTTTCCGCCACCCATTGGCAGGCCAGTTAGGCTGTTCTTGAAAATCTGCTCAAAGGCAAGGAACTTGAGGATCGATGAATTGACTGAAGGGTGGAAGCGGAGTCCGCCCTTGTACGGTCCGATAGCACCATTGAATTGAATTCGAAAACCACGGTTTACGTGTTCGTTACCGTTGTCATCAACCCAAGGAACTCGGAAATGAATGAGACGCTCAGGCTCAACAACTCGCTTGACGATGTCAACATACTCTGGATGACGTTCCAAAGCAGGACCTAGGCTTTCAAGAACCTCCCATACTGCCTGATGGAATTCAGGTTGTTCAGGATCACGGGCGACAACTGCATCATAGATTTCTTTGACAATTTGCATAAGGGGTTTCCACCTTGAGCCTCTCGACCCTCAAAGTGTTTCTAATGGTTGTCATTGAATGGGTAGCCTTCGGAGCGGTTTCAAAGGCTCACAGCGGACATACAGTCATGAAACGTTCAAGGCGTTCAATTCGTCGTTGGCCCTGATCATCAACTTCAGCCATAGCATGGATGGCTTCCTCGATCATGGCATGTTGATCGGGTTGAATGGAAAGTAATCGACGAAGATGGTCAAGAAGCGCCCATTCATCTTCAGTAATGACCTCGTCATCAAGAGCTGCAATCAATGCAGATTGATAGGTTGAAACTGTCCCCATAGACAATTCAATCTCATCAGATTCCTGGAATGGATTCAACTCTTCACCTCGAGCAATCGAAAGGCACAGAGCCGTATCACTCGGCTGAACTCCAAGTGTTGCGCCAAGGACTCTGAGAATCGCAGCCTCATCGTCGGTGACAATTGAATCTTCGAGAGCGGTTTCGACCAATCGTAGGTAGAGTCGGTTTGCGGTGGTGTCTGCGAGCATAAACGCAGGACTGAGCGATGGGTTTTAGTATTACTCGTCTAACCCACGTGTATTACATATGTATGACAATATGCATTACACTTATATGCCTAGCAATACTACCACTGACAACGAGGGAGCAAAATGAGCGGCCAAAGCACACTCACATCGATTCGACTCGATGCGGACACGTTGCAAGGTTTGGACATGCTCATTGGCCAAAACGGATTGAACAATCGATCCGATGTCATACGACTTGCAATACAGCAACTTCTCCACGGACAAGCAAAACTCCCAGGAATGAAGAGCGTCCGTGTTCCTATCGGCCGACAAATGGAGCGCCATCTTGCTTCGTTGTACGAATTGTATGGCGTAACTCACGAGCAAGCCGCTTCAGAAGGCTTGGTCCTTTACACACAGAAGAAATTGGTTGAAGCCAAGACACTTCAAAATGAACTCGATGATGTCGTAACCGACTCGATTGGTGCGACTCAAGCAAGCAAGGAATACCACGAATGAAAATTGGTGAGAGCATGAGAGGGGATGGGATGAATTGGCGTGACGAAGAGAATTCTCTTCCGAAGGCCTCCTTCAATGCTATGCAAGATCGGTCGGACTTGCATGGATTAGCTACCTTGCGGATGCGTGCCCGTCGTGCACGACGCGACCAACGTGGACCCCAACACCACAACCCCCACAGCCCCCTGGATGACGGACAGGGGGACTCTGATTCCACACCTGTCTCTTGACGGTGGAAACCCCACACGTGCCGCGGCCCCCACTCCACGGCACACTTGACCTCAATTAGCGAATGCTTTGGACACGAATCCTTTAGAGGGGTCGTCATTGTTCTTCCATTATGTCAGGCGAGAAAACCTCCACTTCTACGGGAGAGATTCGGTATCTCGCTCACGAAGAGGCTCGGCCTGGACAACTCGAAATGATCCATGATTGTCTCAGTGCACTCCATTCAGGAGGACATCATCTCGCTGCTGCACCAACTGGTATTGGGAAAACAGCTGCTGCACTTGCAGCAGCAATCGATGCTGCACGGACTGCGAACGGTCCACGAACCATTTTCTTTCTCACCTCTCGGCAAAGTCAACATAAAATTGTCATCGATACAGTTCGTCGAATCAACGCACGACGGCCTCCACAAGAAAAAGTACGACTTGTTGACATGGTCGGTCAAGCGAGTATGTGTGTTCAACCCTTTGCCAAGGAATCTCCTCCACTCTTCTCACTCCTCTGCAACCAAGCTCGTTCCTCCCGTTCATGTAAACCCTACTTGACACAAGCACCGGGATTGCGTCAACGAATTCTTTCAGACCCGTTGCATGTTGAGGAACTTGTTCAAATGGCTCAAACGCATTCAGAACATGGTGTTCCAACCCTTACATGTCCATGGAAGGCTGCACGTGAGGCTGTTTCATCTGCTGATATCTTTGTTGGCGACTACAACCACTTGTTTGTGGATGCAGTTCGAGAAGCATCACTCAATGCAATGGAAGTGGATCTATCCAACCTCATTGTCATTGTGGATGAGGCTCACAATTTGCCAGATCGAATCCGTATGGGAATGGAGCGACGATTTACGCCAACTGTAGTTCGTAATGCAGTCATCGACTTAGAAGAATACACTGAACGACTGGTTGAATCTGCTGCCTCACTCGGAACCGATGGGCTTGCTCTGCAATCATCGCTCGCATCTTGGGCCCTCGATGTCATGAAAGTCTGTCGCGGTCGAATGGCTGATTTGTTCAGAGACCTTCTCAATGAACCGGCTGAATTTGAAGAACGTCGTGTTGATGTTGAACGATTGAGGAATATTTTCCTTGCATCCTGTGATGAAGTCGAAGGAAAAGTTGGTCAACAACAACTGCAAGCCGAACAGATACATTCTGTAGAGTCACCAGGTGAAGGATTGGATCGACTGAAGATTCTACGTGATGTCCTCCTCGATGTTGAGATCAAGGTTGATGCTGATGAAGAAAATCCAAACATCGACATTGATGCACACCGTATCGGACATTTATTGGAGGATATGCTAAGGTTTGGGCAAGGTACTGCTCTCGTGTACGTCCATGATGCGAAGGGCAAGGAAGGTCGAATCACCTCACATCTACTTGATCCAGGTTTGGTATCAGGGCCTGTACTGAAAAAATGTGCAGGAAGTATCCTCATGTCCGGAACACTCTACCCCCCGAAAATGTATGCTGACCTATTGGGAATTGGTCAACAGAAAACGACCAGTCGACAATACAATTCCCCATTTGCAAGCCAACGCCGGCCAATCATTGTTGCCAAGGACGTAACGACTCGATATCAGGATCGGACCTACGAAAATACACAACGTATTCGAGCCCACATCCAAGCACTCTGCGATTCATCACCGGGACATGTTGCTGTCTTCACACCTTCATATTCAATGCTTAACGAGTACATTGGAGAGGGACAGTTTCACGGCGTTGTCGTTCGAATGGAGGACAGAACATGGTCAAAACAAGACGTTGACCAACTCCTCGATGTCCTCGAAGATGCAAAACAAGCGGGCCGCCGTATTCTTCTTGCTGGAGTTTTTGGTGGACGATTGTCAGAGGGTATCGATTACCACAACGGATTGTTGGATGCTGTTGCATGCATTGGCATTCCAAATCCCCCTCCTTCGATCCACCAAAAGGCACTAAGAACCTACATCGAAGAACGATTTGGACGAGCGAATGCTTGGCGCTATGCCTCAACACAACCTGCGATCAATTCTATTCTGCAGGCAATGGGAAGACCAATTCGTAGCATCGCAGACCGAGCGTTGGTACTTCTCTTGGATAAGCGAAATACCGATCGTACGTACATTGAATGCTATCCAAAGGACATCCGAATGAATGCAACAACCGAACCAGAAACAACAAAATCCTTCGCTCGACGATTCTTTACGAGAGTTCATCGTCAATCCGAAGGTTCATCATAATCAAGCAGGAGGAGAAACCATGAGCGAGTGGAAGCGTCTAGCATTAACACGGGATCAAAGTGACGATGAGAAGGAGCAAGACTTGTCATCTACACCACAGATGTTGCATGATGAATTCAAACAATCCGCTCACCATTTGCATGAAGTACAGAGCATGCACACTCACGTATTGGTCCAAGCAGGAATGCTCCCTGAAACCCACCTTGCTGAAGTGAATCCTTCACAACGCTTGGATTGGATTCTAGAAGAGTTGCATGGAATGCGTGACCCTGACGGACTAACAATTCCACTCCGTGGCGTTTCAGCAGATGATGTCAAAATCGACATCATGAATTCAGATGCAGAAACAAGCATCAAGATCACCATCCAAGAAGAAGGGCACGATTCTCTCGAGCGCGTGCTTCCCCTTGCTGGAGAGAACCTCGATGTGAAAGCTCACTTCGTTAACGGTCAACTTCGACTTCGTTGGTAAGTCCTCAGTATTTCTTGTAACTGAGTTCAGTGATCATCTTGTCCAATGCACCCTGTGCTGATTGTTGATGAGAAGGACCAAGTTCTTCACGACTGTAACGAGCCATCTCAAACATATTGTCCAAGGATTCGAGGGCATCATCGCTGATACCAGGTGTTGCCTGACGAATGGCCACCTCGAATTCACGAACCGTTTCGAAATCTCGTCGAAGCAGACCGCGTGTCTGCAACGTTGAACAGAGGTTCTGATAGCAGTTGAAGATCGATTCACGGATTGAATCACCCGCTGCAAGGAGTTCAGCAGTGTACTCAAACACTTCAGCCATCTCATTCATCAAATCGTTTTGTTGACGACGGCGATACATGACAGCTCCAAGAGCAATCGCAGCGGAGAGGAACACGAGGACGACATAGGTCCATGGGCTTACTTCGGAAGCTTCCGCTTCGAACTCATACGCAGGAGCGAACCCTGCTTGTCGAATACTCGCATACTCAGCAATCGTTTCGTCAGAAAGACGAGGATCAGTGATTACGATATCGAGAGATACTTGGCCAAATTCAGAGGTTACTCCGTATGGAGGGTCGTGGTTGAACTCGAAGGTTGCAATTCCATCACCATCGGTGAGTGAGGTCATTGCCTTGAGTTGGGAACCGTTTCCTGAGTAGAGATAGAACTCAACCGCAATTCCAGCAAGACCTGCCGAAGTATCTTCTGCGACAATGGTAACTCTTCCATCCACGTTTTCATCAACGTTTTCTTCGATCTTGTCGACAAAGATTTCGATTTCAGCGTTGACCTTGATGTAAATGGAGTGCGCTTCTGAAGCACCGTTGATGTAGAGTCCTGAATCACGAGGAACGTCCAAGCTGATGAATTGTGCACCTGGGGCCATTGTGAGCGGCGTTGTTGTTACAATCGAGTAGTTGCCTACATTCCAATCAACTTGAACGCCATTGAAGCAGACTGCACCTTCGAAGTTGTTGACACAGTTCGAACCGTTACCAACATAGACCACAAGTCCTTCAAACACTTCGCCAATTCCACCTACTTCAGCAACACTGCCTGTTAGTCGAATTGGATTGGCCGGGTCAGAACGAACGGATTGGGAGGAAGAAGTCGAGTCAATCGTGATCACAATGTCCGCCCAAACGGTCACCGTTCCGTTGGAATGGGTGCTCAAGTGTTCTTGTGTTCCCTCAAAGACGACCTTGATGATGTGGCCGTTTCCTCGCTCCAAGTCCATGCTTGCATAGACTTGGCCGGTGAATGTACCATCGGATGCAGTCGTGACGGTCGTAATGTATTGGCCATCAAGATAGACGAGGACGTTCTCGTTTCCGATACCATCCTGATCGACGGTGTCAATATCGTACAGACGACCAGAGAAGGTCCAGAAATCACCACGTGTGGCATCGATTCCATCATCAAATTCAAGCGTCATTGCTGAACGATGTGCGAGGAAGAAGGTCTGATTCGCTGAACCTTCTCTGTAGTATCCTTGTGCGATGACGTTTGCTTCGAGGAGGTTATCTCCGAAGTTGAAGAAATCCTGGACAGTCCAATCGTAGGTGAATGTTCCATCCTGTGCAGTCGTCACTTGTCCAAGTACGAATCCATCGACCTTGAGTTCAACCACATGCCCCTCAATCGGTTGCAGTTGGTTGTCGAGTACACTACCTGTGATCGTCGTTGTATCCGTTACAGCAAGTGGGGATGGAACGGAAACGGAAACCAAAATCTGGCTGAAGATGCTCCATGTTCCGCTTGCCTCGCTTGAGAGATAGAATACGGTTCCATTAAATCGAGTTTCCAAGGAGACCGGCCCAAGTGTTGCATCTGCAGGGACAGGAATCACGGCTGTGAATAATCCAGTTTCATCAGTAGAAACGTTCGTCATCCACACACCACCAAGATAGATGTCAACACTTTGAGATTGCAAAGGATTGTCAACGACATCCAACAACCGACCTTGGACTGTCATGGTCTCTTCTCTGTTCACTTCACCCGTTGGTGTGATCAGTAGGATTTGAGTCGGAACACTCACGTTAAAGTCGACAGTTGCGCTGCTTGGAAGATAGAATTCAGGGTCGACAGAATCACCGATACCAACTGGGTCTACCCAATCACGACCGCCAGTGAATCGGACTTCAACCATATGCGGTCCTGAAGTGGTTGACTCAGGAACGAGATAGGAGAAGGAGTACGCTCCAGTGAGAGCATCGCTCTCAACACTTGCAACAGGGACACCGTCAACAAAGAGGCGAACAATAGCAACTGAGGCAGCTCCATCAACCATCAGAGGCATGTCAAGGTCATCGAGCAAAGTTCCATTCACGTTGAGAATTTCTCCAGCAACGAGAGATTCTGTATGCTCCAGGATGGTGATGTTGGTTTGAGCGAGCGTCACAAATTGTGTTGACGCATTGTATCCAACAATGCCTGTTGATCCAGAAATACCGTCGTAGGATGCAGATACGTCGCTGAAGCCAACGGATGCGTTGAATGGCACAAGCAGACTTCCAAACGCAGTACCGTTTGCAAACGTGGTTACTGTCAAGGAGACCTCATCGGTTGTTTCAGTGGCTGGTAAGGAAAGAGTGACTTGTTGTCCATCAATAGGGGCTCCCGTGTTGTCTTCGAGCAGTATTCGAACATCAACCAAATTTCCACGCTCTGTTCGGTCGTTGAGAGAAGGTTGGCCAAGTGCATCAAGAGATGGTTGGAGGAAGGTGATCAAGGAGAATCCACGACTATCGAAGGTCGAATTGTTTCGAGAACCGATGTAGAAGTTCACAGTAGGTACAATCGATGCTTCAAGCACGTGAGTTCCTGCTTCAAATCCAGGTGTTAACGTAATGGAAGCATTCCACCATCCACCGTCTTGAACCGAACCATTGCTCACTGCAAAACCAATCGGTGCATCATCGATGGTAAACAAAATGTTGGAGAGTAATCGAGAACCATCGCGATTCATCAATCCACTTCCATTATCTGAAGTTACACGACCAGATACGTTGAAACTCGAACCTGCAACCGGATTATCAGTTATTGGATCGACGACCATGAACGTTAACGATCGAACTGTTACGCTACTCAAGTTTGCTTGTGTTGGAAGCAGATCTGCGCTACCGTTGTAGTAGTAACTGACCACAATCAAACCAAGCGGATGACTGAACGGTACTGCAAACGATGTGTTTGCAATACCGGACCCATCTGTAGTCACTTCTGGCAGCCATGTCTCATGGAATTTGGTTGTGACGCTTAGATTACCTAGCGGTCTAAAATTGAAACTTGATTCGACCAACGTTGAACTGAGATTAACGGTCTCACCACGATTGATGAGGACCGGGTTTCCTGGTTGCAGACCTTCCAGTTGAGTCACACCAAAGACAAAGATGGCAGATGAGATTTCCGATGGGAGGTAGTACGGTGAAGAGTCTTCAACAACCTCAACAACGAGAGTGCGAGGGCCACGAACAGTACCGTTGTTTGCGGTATCCGTTGGAACGGTCAGGTTGAAACTACCGTTCGAAAGCGTAGGAACGCCACTTCGAAGAACTTCCTCTGGGTTGGATTGCCAGTAAACGTCCAATCGTACACCGGAGATGAGAGCTCGTGCTGGATCATCATCGTCAAGAACTTGGCCTTGCATGTTGAATGCAACACCTGCCGTAATTGTCGAAGGCAAAACGTCGATTCGAATATCGGTTGGAACTTGTACAGTCACATCAACGAACGTACTGTTTCCAGTTCGTCGACTGTTGCCAATTGCTAGTGGGTCGGTTAAGTCGTCGGCAACAAGCATCTGCAGAACGTAGTCTCCTGGAGCGAGACTTGAGGTCGCCCAAGAGAAAGATGCGTTTCCTTCAGCATCTGTAACTGCAGTGCCGAGGCTCTGGTTTGAGTTACCGAAATCCCAAATGTATTCCACGGTGACACCAGATATGTTTGATTTGTCAGCAATGTCGAATACACTCGTATTGAACAGGACCTGATCACCAGAAACAAATTCAATTGCACTCTGTTCTTCCTCAACAACGAATTCGGATTCAATTCCGATGGTCAAACTTGGAAGAGTAGGT
>JACETE010000055.1 GCA_013911465.1 Candidatus Poseidoniales archaeon | reverse complement strand
ACTCGGAGGACCAGATGGTGGGCCACTTGGCGGGCCAGAGGATGCACCAGAAGGAGGTCCTGAGGGTGGGCCAGAAGGGGAGCCGCTTGGTGGACCAGCGGGTGGACCTGGAGGCCCGGTAGGCAATGGAGGTGGAGTTGATTCTGTTTGTACGACGGGTTCTGGCTCCGAAACAGGTTCGTTCACTGCCTCCTCAACTGGCTGTTGTGGAGGGGTGAGTGGTGCAAGTGGTGTTTGTGTTAACAAATCGGTTGCAGGTTGTTCTGGCTCTTTGTTTACCAAAGGTGTCGAAAGCAGTGGGTCGGAAGCAGGTGTTGAGAGCAATGGGTCTGATGCAGGAGGAGATGTAAGAGGATCTGCGGTCTTTTTCTGCTCCCAAGGTGGCGTTCTTGGTCCGTCTTCTTCAACAGTATTGAACGTTCCAGCGCTGATTTTGGTTGCTCCTCCTTCGGCGTTCTCTCCGAAGAAGGTGGACATCTGAACTTGCGTTGGATCAATCAATTCTCGCTCCTGAACGTTCCCAAAGTCACCAAGATTTGTATCAAAAGCACCAGTGAAAAGGCTCGAACCTACAGCATTTCCAATCTGTCGCCCTTTGGCTTGTTGAAATTCGAATTCTGCATCATACGGGCCTAAATTGAGAGATTGTCCTTGCCCATCGAGTGAAAAGGACCACTCTCCGTCGCTGAGTTTGAAGGCGAAGGAAAAGGATCGTGTTAAGCCCGGTCCAATCGATGAAACACCTGAAATGGGCTCGATTGTGGCTCCAAGGCTGGTCGTCACTTTTGCAGAAATTCCGCCGATTGGAATTGCAGATTCATTGGTGAGGTTGAGGGAGACTTCAACGATGTCCTCATCGTCATCGTCAATTTCCATTCGAACGGATTGTAACATTACAGAAAGCGAACCAGCGGTAGCCGTATGTTCTTGACTCATCCCTCTCACCTGTCATGCGTAGACTGTTCATCACTTTAAGTTCAAGCGCGTATCGCTCGGTAAAGACCAATCTACTGCGGCTACAGTATGGTTGGTCACGTCAATTGATGTTCGATATTCTGCGGTCTTGGATTGAGCCCGTAGTATGTCTCTGATTCCCAAGAACCAACCGAGAATGGGGATAAGGTACCGAAGTTTATGGAATGCTCTCGGGCCAAAATGGTGCAGCTCGAGAAGCGTTCCATTGTCGTGCACAATTGCAATTCGGAATGCACGCTGTCCAAGCGATCGCCCGTATGCACGTCCTGTATATTTCCAATACAACCAAAGAGAGGCAAAGAAAATGACCCAGGTAGCGAGGAAAGATATGGCATAACGTACATCTTCCACGAGGTAATACCAACTGAAAAGAATTTCAAGAAACACGAATCGAGTCAAGCCGTGAAGGAGAAGAGACATTGCGATAACGTCGATAGCGAATGCGGCAATTCGGCGCCAAACAGGTGCGATAAGCATCCCTTCAGGTGCGCTCTGGAGGACTTGTTGAGCAAGTGTGCCGCCCTGATAGACCGCAACTGGACTTTCCGCCATGATTCCTCCAGTCGCTGTTTATTGTTGAACCTGCGTGTTAGCCATTAACCAAATGCCAAGCAAAGAGCCCTCTCTCTTCAGCCCACTCCAACCACGAGCGCCACGTTGGGTCGAAGCGCAGCGTCTGAGGGTCGCCGACAACGACGAGACCTCGCTTTGCTCGTGTTATCGCTACGTTCAATCGCCGTTGATCGCTCAGGAAACCAACAACACCATCTGAGTTTGAGCGTACTGCAGAGAAGATAATGACATCTTTTTCACGCCCTTGATACCCGTCAACTGTATTGATTTCGAGCCCCGCAAACGGCCCACCTTGTTCTCTTCCTTTGTTGCTGTCAAAGATATCTGACAGAGCCCGAACTTGACCACTGTACGGTGTAATGATTCCAACATCAGAAGGAAGAACGTCACCGGGCTGAAGCAAGCCTTGGACCAAATCATAGATTCTCGCTGCTTCAATCGGATTGCTACGGCTTCCTCCTTCCTGCTCTTCATCTTCAACGCCTTCAAGAGGGATGAACGCAAAGGGATGGTCCCAATCTGGCCATAGAATCCCTGCAGGGGCTGGGCGATCGGAAGCGTTGCAACCATCGTTGAGTTGGTTATCATAAAACCGGGCACTTGGAAATTCACGAAGCACTGGATGCATTCTGTATTGGACATCAAGAAGGTTTGATTTGATGCCAACATCGATAAGACGTTCAAACAATGAGCGCCCCAGCCCTTCTTTCTCTGCTTTCCTTGAGATGACCGTTGGAGGAAGTTGCTTGTGATCTCCGACCAAAATCAATTGCCGGCAACCTTTGGAGATTGGAATAAGAGAGCTCGGTTCGATGGCTTGCGTTGCTTCATCCATCAACACGATTGGGAACCGGCGGCCATCAAGAAGGCGGTGCCCTGAGCCAATGTTGGTTGAACAAATCACCTCGGCGCTATCCAAAACCGATGCAATCATCTCTTTCTCCAATCGTCGGATTTCTTTCTTGTTGTGTTGTATGTCTCGATGTGCGAGTCCCTTTTCGCGTCCCTTTAGTTTCGGCAACGCTCTGTGAACCTCGTCCATTTCGTCACGTATAATTGCAATTTCATCTTGCTTCGGATGATCCTCCAATTGTGCATCAAGTGTTGCAGTTCGTAGGGTTTCCCGAACCTTAACCGGGCGCCCAATTCGGATTGCCCGAATACCGTTGTCAAGCAATCCTTCGAGCAGATTATCGACTGCAACGTTGGATTCAGCAGTTGCAAGGATTGGCCCCCTGCCTTCTCGAGCAAGTTGAGCGAGCGTTGCCACTGCAGTGTGTGTTTTTCCTGTCCCTGGAGGGCCTTGAATAATCGTCAAGCGACGAGACATTGCTGCCTTCATGGCTTCCGCTTGGGACGGATTAAGCACAACATCCGACGGTTCAGCTCGACTAAATTTGCCCGAAATCTTCGGCGTCATCGATGCATTCTCTTCAGGATCATGCACTTGACCGAGAAGTACATCTCGAAGGATTGTACCACGGTCTCCCTCTACGGAATGAAACATTTCAAGCGCTTCTTGCATGCGATCGTGTGCGACTCGATTTGCCCCCCGGTCAAGGCGCCATGTACCTTTTCGAAGGTCTTTTGGCCTCTGACCAACAACAACGCGTAAACGGGTCGGACCACGTTCGAGGACGATGCCTTCGATGGTTTTCTCTCCGAGAGGTTTGGATCGGCTGATGACAACAATGTCGCCGTGTGTGAATCGATGTTGACCAAGATGTTGCCGTTCTGGATGCTCAAATACCAAGATGTCCTCGCCGAAGAGTGTACCATTCGTTCGTCCTTTGAGGCCGAGTAACGCAAGACCCGATGCTTGAAGGCGGTGATGTGACCATGAAGACCACCGTTCCTGTATGATGGATGTCTCTTCCTGTAATTCTTCTTCGAGTAACGATGTAAAGTGCCGGAAATGATCTTGACCACGGCGCCAAATCCCGCCGTCTTCACCTTCCGGTGACAGGCCATCTTCAGAGGACGAACTGTCCATCCGTCGGACTCGACCTCGCTCTGCCATGGTTCTCCCACCTGTTGCCATCATTTCAGACTATGGCGAATGATACGTTCCCCGCCCAAGGGATGGTGATGCTTAAACCACAAGTGCCTACCGTGAAAGTAGGCGAGACGATGTTTTGGAAGCGCAAGAAAGAAGGGAATGAGGATGAAAATCCTTGTCCGTTTTGCGGTGCACAAAACGAAGTTGGAGCAACAACCTGCATTCAATGCTACTACGATTTGAACAAGCCCGCTCGAGACCAACATCTCGAAGTCGCTTCGGATGTGCAAAACGATTTGCTTTCAACACTCATGGATGATGACGATTCAGGCGACGCAGAAGAGCTCGCTGTTGAAGCAGTATTGGACCTCGAAGATGTTACCATTGAAGTTGACCAGTACGATGATTCGCTTTCAAGCGACGGGTTTTCCTTTATTGACAGCGAAGGGCCAACCCTTTCTGAAACGGTGGAATTTGAAGTACAAGATGAAGTCGAATTGACCACTGAGGATGCTCCCGAGATTGAAGAGCGATTTGAGCTCCCCGAATCAAATCCATTGGATGAAGTTGAGGAGCCGATCCATACTGGTCAAGGACAATTGTTCCAATCGGATGAGGAAGAAACGGACGTCGATTTTGCCGGATCGGTTGGGCCTGACCCCACGGAATTACCAGACTTACCCGACACCGAGGAAGATTTGCCCCTTCCACCAGAGGAGATTTCAATCCCAGATATTCCCGAAGACGTCGGCGAAGAGGAGGAAACCATTCCTGAACTTCCAGAAGAGGAAGAGGTTACTCCTGCATTACCTGAAGAAGTGATTTCCCCAGAGTTACCAGATGATGATGACGGTGTTCCTGAGTTGCCTGAAGAAGAGGATGTCATCTCCTCTCCCGAAGTGCCTGAAACAGAGGATGTTGCCGCTCCAGAAGTCCAATCCAGTAGTCGAATTTGGCCATGGCCTGCTGCAGAGCCCATGGACCCACGAGAAGTTCATCGAATCGTCGTTGAATCTCTAGGATTGGTTCGAGCAGGGCGAATTGCAGAGGCTGAGCACAACATCGACCAACTTGGGCCTTCACTCGGCGACGATATTTCATTGCTGTACCACATTGGTTTGATTCTACAACAAGCGGGCCGGGCTGAGCATCTCAATTGGATGCTTGAAATGGCAAGGCGCGTCCATCCAAACGACGAGAACGTCAAGAATGCAATCGCACATTTGTCAGCCTGAGGGATACCATGCCACGAACACCGAATCTCCCTGATTTGGACGGAGGATACTCCCTTCGACCGGTTTCAAAGGCGATCTTACCGATGGTCATTGATGCTTACACAGAAGATCCTGAATCGGCGAAGGCGGCACTCCCATGGTTGAACAATGAGGAAGATATCACTCGCCAGTTGTCAGACATGTTGCATGATTTGGAACATCTCTCCAACGCAGATCGCGTTCATTTTTGGTCAATTCACGATCAAGAAAACACCTTCATTGGATTGATTGGGCTTGGTGATGAAATGCAGTTGGTTCATTCCAATTACAACCTCGGATATTGGGTACGAAAGGGATTCCGAAACCGTCGAATTGCTTCAAACGCTGTCGATGCAGTTTTGGGTTGGCTTGATTCAAGAGGAAGTGTGTTTCGAGTCGAAATCACCGTCCATCCTCGAAATGATGCAGGCCTCATCACAGCAGAGCGAATTTGCCATCGATGGAACGGCCAAATTATTGACGAATTTATTGGCATCGAAATCAACGGGAAAACCGTCCCTCACAAAATTCACGTTGTTGATTTGCCCAAGGTGTGAGCGATTTGACCCGAGTCTGGTTGACCGTCGATACCGACGATTTACGTCATGTTCCCTCGAATCAAGGACATCCAACTCGTTCGAAACCCGACAAAGACCTTCCTGTGTTATCCGATAAATTTCGTAAAGGGATGATTGGATTCAAGCAATGGTTGAACACACATGACCGAGCTGTCACCTTGTTTGTCATTGCTGATCAATGCGAATCAGAAGAATTTGTTCAAATGATTCGCGACATTTGTGAATCATTCGAAAAGAGGATTACAATTGGTTGCCATGGACTCCACCACCGGAGTTGGTCTGCATGGCCAGAGGATGCTGGAGGGTTTTCTCGTGATCTAAAAGCAGCTGTCACAGTAATGGAACAAGAGTTTCCACAACACTTCAGACGCTGGTTTCGCGCTCCAGCGGGTTACATGGCTTCGTGGATGATTCCCGTTCTCGTCGAACAGGAATTTGTTGTTGATTCTTCTGTCAATCCATCATGGCTTGTGAACAAAAAATACGGAAAAAGAGAATCTTGGAAAACCGTTCTCGCTGCTGTCAAGCAGACTACATTGATTGAACGTCCATGGAAAACTCGACTGTCCTTGCCTACCTGTGGCCCCGCCCAACACATCACTGGCTTGCGTTGGAATGCTCGACGGGCATGGGCGAATCTCTCCGATGCTCTTGATACGAGCGAGATTGATTCAGTCGAAGATTCATCGAATGAGTTGGATACAATCTATTGGCACATTCTCGATCATGCTCGAGAAGATGGGAAATGGATTCCACCAATCAAAGGCCTGTGATGTCTGTTCGTTCTGCAGATACGCCGAACGATGCCATGGCATCAGCATAGACCGATGCATCTAATTTTCCTTCTCGAACAAGCGATGAGATTGCTGCGAGTGCAACCGCTTCGCCATCGATTTCAAAGAAGCGACGAAGTGCTGGACGTGTGTCTGAACGACCAAATCCATCGGTTCCAAGAACCGTATACGGCGCATGAACCCACTCTCGAATCATTTCTGGAACGGATGCTACGTTATCAGAAACTGCGATGATCGGTGATGCATCGTCCCCAAATTGTTGTTCAACCCATGAACTCTTCATGGATTCACCAGGATGGAGGCGGTTCCAACGAGATGCTTCCATTCCTTCTCGGCGTAGTTCGCCGTAGGATGTTGCAGACCATATCTCTGAACGGATTCCAAACGTTTCCAATTTCTCAACTGCATCAAGAACTTGAAGCATGATCGGTCCAGAACCAAGGAGTCGGACAACAGGTCCATCTCCAGATGGAGCTTCTCGGAGTTTGTACAACCCCTTCAGAATTCCTTCCTCACAATCTTTGGGTTTTGCAGGCATTGGGTAATTTTCATTGTAGACTGCTAGATAGTAGATGACGTCAGTATCTTGCTCACACATCTCAACGATTCCTTGCTTGATGATGGTTGATAATTCGAATGCAAAAGCAGGATCATAAGCACGAACCGCTGGGTTGGAATGGGCCATTAAGAGAGAGTGCCCATCCTGATGTTGCAAGCCTTCTCCATTCAGAGTTGTTCGACCTGAAGTCGCTCCAACGAGGAATCCACGTGCGCGTGAATCTGCGGCTGACCAAATCAAATCAGCAACGCGTTGGAATCCAAACATCGAGTAAAAGATGTAAAACGGGATGGTTGGAGAACCTTGGGTGGCATACGAGGTTGCTGCTGCAATGAACGAGGAAAGCGCGCCTGCTTCGTTGATTCCCTCTTCCAGAATCTGTCCTTTTGCAGATTCTTTGTACTTCATCAATACCTTGTGATCGACTGGCTTGTACAGTTGTCCTTCAGGATGATAGATTCCAAATTCTGAGAACAATGGATCC
Source organism: Candidatus Poseidoniales archaeon (assembly GCA_013911465.1). Classification (GTDB taxonomy): domain Archaea; phylum Thermoplasmatota; class Poseidoniia; order Poseidoniales; family Poseidoniaceae; genus MGIIa-L2. Next base: position 2,516 of record JACETE010000055.1, on the reverse strand, counting down.
ATACCGAACGTTCTTGCCTCATCAGGAATCAACGGAACGACACGTTCACCAAACTCCTTTGTTTTCATCAAACCGCGCATCAGTCGAACGAAGGCCATTGTGGTCGAAACCTGAGAAGTGCCCTTGGAACCGTCATCGAATTCTGCATAAACAGAGTCCTCTGGGAGTGTGAGATTGATTTCTGGAACGCGTCGTTCTGGCATTGGGCCCATCATTGCAACACGGCGTTTCTTGGCATATGCAACGACATCAGGAACATCCTTTGGCTGAATGAACGGTAGGTTCTCCAAATCTTCATCGGTGAAATCCAATCCCATCGCATCTCGAATCAAACGCAAATCCTTCTCGTCTGCTTTCTTTCGTTGATGAGTTGTATTTCGACCTGCAAAGGCTGGCCCAAGTCCATATCCCTTGATGGTTCGAGCGAGAACAACAGTCGGTTGCCCCTTGTGAGCACAGGCAGCTGCGTATGCAGCGTGTATCTTGTGGAAATCATGACCACCAAGATCTTCTGTCAACGCTTCAAGTTCTTCATCGGAATAGTCTGCAACCATTGCAGTTAATGCTTCTCCAGCAAACAATTCCTTGCGAATAACTGCTCCTTCAGCAGTAAACAACCGCTGTTCATCACCATCAACAAGTTCAGCAAGTCGTTTCGCAAGAATACCACTGGTATCCTTTGCGAACAATGCATCCCAAGAGGATCCCCAAAGTACCTTGATGACGTTCCAACCTGCTCCTCGGAAACGACCCTCCAATTCTTGAACGATTTTCGAATTCCCTCGTACAGGACCGTCCAGACGCTGGAGATTACAGTTCATCGTCATGACAATGTTGTCCAACCCTTCACGGGCTGCAAGAGCCAACTCGGAGAGTGATTCTGGTTCATCCGATTCACCGTCTCCCATGGTGTACCAAACTCGCGAGAGAGTTGTATCGGCAAGACCTCGATGATGCAAATATCGATTGAATCGAGCCTGATGAATTGCAGTCATTGCACCAAGTCCCATCGATACACTCGGGTATTCCCAGAAGGTTGGCATCAATCGAGGGTGTGGATACGATGAGAGCCCTTCTCCACCAACTTCTTGGCGGAAATTGTTCATGTTCTCATCGCTAAGTCTGCCTTCGAGCCAAGCTCGAGCATAGATTCCTGGGGACGCGTGACCCTGCCAGTAAACATGGTCGCCCCAGCCTTCTCCGTCCTTACCTCGATAGAAGTGATTCAAACCGACTTCCCAGAGATGAGAAACGGAAGCATAGGTGGAAATGTGACCTCCAATTCCGTCGACGTATTTGTTGGCACGTGTGACCAACATCATTGCGTTCCAACGGTTAATGGTGTGAAGTCGCTTCTCCATTTCGATGTCACCGGGATACGAACCTTGCATCTCCGGTGCAATTGTGTTGAGATATGGAGTGGTGGTTGTATCGATATCAATTCCGGATTCTGCTCCGGCCGCCACAGCACTGTGGAGCAAGCGTTCGGCGCGCTGAGCGCCTTGTTGTTCGACAACTTCCCTAACAGAAAGTTCCCATTCATGTGTCTGAATAGGGTCCTCATCAGGCAATGAGTTGTGAGCGCCGGCACGTCGCACCATGTTCCCTCCGTATCGACCCTCGGGCAAGGATGACTTGAACCCCTCGCTACCTCCATGTTGCTCGATAAACGTTCAATTGGCTATCAGATGTGGGCTTAAGGCAGCGACTATTGAAGAGATCATGTTCAACGCACATATCTCAGGAATGCTGGAAGGATGGGTTGAGTTCTTAAGGAGACGAACGTTGAATCTATCAAGCACACCTCGCCGATTCACCAGCCCATTCCAGTAACTTGTAACCAGGGTTAATGTTCGATTCTCGATTGATTTCAACATTCTTCCATCCCGCTGGTGTATCATCCAAACCAGTATAATCCACTACAATCCAATGGACATTCTCCAACGCCTCACACTGCAGCAATTCAGCCTCCCACCCGCTCTCTGATGTTCTCCAAATCGCTGTATTTGAGTTGTCACTTTGTGGATCGAGTGTAAGATGCATCGTATACATCCGGTGCATTGCAAAAGATGAGTCCGAGATAAAGAGAATATCTTGACCCTCTTCAATCTCGCCGTTAAGCTGTTCACCAATAACTTCGGTACCTCGTTCACCTATTGATAACGAAAGAACGGCGATGTTCGTTGCAATCATTCCGCCAATGAGGAGGTAAGCAATGCGTTTATTTTTCTCCGAAACCAGTGTGTAGTTTCTGTCATTCAAGAATCGAATGTACAACAAAGGAACAAAGAGAAGAGTGAGGTAACGAGGGTTGTTTCTTAGGGTCATAAACATGTCAAAGAGACTTGTTCCAGAGAGGTTGGCTTCACTGACCCATAGACCTGCAACCCAACCAACCAAACTTGCAAGAGCAACATACGTTCCTTTTTGCCAGATGAATGCATTTTTGTCCTGTATTTCAGGAGAAGGTCTGGCGAATAGAACTGCGAGATAGAGGAAAATCAAGGCTCCCAATA
>JACETE010000054.1 GCA_013911465.1 Candidatus Poseidoniales archaeon | reverse complement strand
CAAATGTCAAGCGCCGTTCAAAATCCAATTCGCTCCTGATTGTAACCGAAAAGGGACGATATACCTGCGATTTATTGATTGATGCAAGTGGATCGCTTGCACATGTATCACGTTGCTTGCATGGGAAAGACAAGAACTTCAGGCCAGAAGATCAGGTGCCTACTGCATATGCTCAAGTTCGTGGAAATGTCCCAGAGACATTCGATGTTTTTCTTGGCAGTGTTGCCCCAAAGGGATATGCATGGATTATTCCAAAAGGCCCTGATACTGCAAACGTTGGACTGGGAGTGCGAGCAGGAGCCCTCAAAGGTTCAGTCAAGGAACATCTTCAGAAATTTTGCGATGATCTTGGATTTGAGATTCTTTCCATTGGCGGAGGATGGATTCCGATGGGAGGTCCTGTCAAGACCATGGTTGATCAGAATGTCATCGCTGTAGGAGATGCTGCTGGTTTGGTGATGCCATCAAATGGAGGTGGAATCTCTCAAGCTATGATTTCTGGTTGTTTTGCTGCAGAGACATACCTCGAATACAAACGAAACGGGACACCATTGGAAACCTATCAAGAACGAATCAATTCGTGCTTTGGACGCGCTTTGAAGAACTCATTAAGGTCAAAAAACATGGGCTATCTCATGTTCCAAAACGACTTGATCACAGAGGTCCTTCTGCGAATCCTTGGCCCAATCGGAGGCATCAAGCGAGCAATGGAATGTGACAAACCATTGTGGGTATTGTAATCACGACTTGTCTCAACTATTCATCGGTGTGTTCAAGTCTAATCAATGCCAGCGCATCCCATGGCGACGATGGAAGGGAATGACGAGGCTGTGAGCCCTGTTATTGCAACCGTTCTGCTTTTAGCCATCACAGTGATGCTCTCGGGGATGGTCTTTGTCTTGATGCAAGGAGCATTGAGTACGACAGAAAAGTCACCTCCTCAAATGACTGTCAGTGTTCGGTCGCTCGACAATGGATACCATGTTATTCGAATTACAAGTCTTGATCAAACACTCGACCCTGGTCGTATTTCATTCAATCTTCAAGAACAGGGCAATACAAACAACTCCTCATTCACCGGATTTGTTAACGATGCAGAGGTCTATTCGGTCATCGGATCAAACATCTCGTTCCATGATCGTGATGCAAGCTACTCCATCTCTGCAGGGGATTACTTTGTCATTAACTCTCGCGAAATAGGCGTGGACCAAGGTGATTGGACATTTGTCATGCTTGACCAAGGCATCAACTACGTCTTGGTACGTGTTGATTTACCCCCAATGGCGGCATAACTAGTCTTCAGCATCGCTCAAGGCTCTGATGAAATTGAGTTGAGCGTTCTTTTCTCGCAAGGCTTGTTGAAGAACTGAAAATACATCTTCAGAAGTTGAAGAGGAAAGTGCGGATTGGCGGTCTTCTTGTTTATCGAGTACAGCATTAGCAACCTGCCACAACGAGGGTGTATCGTAAGGCAGAAACTCTTCGTCCAGAATGAGGACCATTTGTTCGAGATCAATATCCTCGTTTCGGAAAATGGCATTGACATCGACAATATGTTGAGCCCAATCTTGGAGAAACGACGACCATTCTTCTGCAGGTATCTCTCCATCAACCTCGTCTAAGAGCCGGATTTCTGCACGCAAGTATAGTTTGCCTTCCGGTGAATCTTCGACGTATTGTTCGACCAAATCGTCAACTGTTGGATAAATGTCACCAAATGGCATGGAAGGCAAGGCTGATTGGATAACATTGAGAATCTCGAAACGTTGATTTCCATTCGCTGTAAACATGATGTTCGTCCCCTGTTCCCTCATATCGTCGAGTGAGCAGAGCACTCCAAACGAAGACGGTTGAGACCATCCATCTGTAGATTCAGATTCAGAATCGTGCGCTATGTACCCGAATGGTATCTCATCGATGGTGCAATCATCTAACATTTGTTTGTACCTTGGCTCGAATACACGTAGTGATTCACTCACAGACGGAAAGATTCCAGAGGGTAAAACGAACAATGGGATGGTCATCTTCTCGCTCATGGCGTTCCACCACCCTCTGCCCTCTTCAAGGATTGTGATTCAACCACCGATATATGACATCTCAACTTTGGCGTGTTTGGTCTGGTTCGTTCGTTCCTCAGAATAGCGATCTCTTCGATTCTCCCATATCGATTGTATCGCTTTCGCGACGTCCTCAGGTTGTGCATTCATACGCAGAATTCCTCTCAAATCGTGACCTTGGCTGGCAAATAAGCAGGTGTAAATGCTACCGTTTGCTGATAACCGGGCTCGGGAACAATCTCCGCAAAATGGGTTCGTAATCGATTCGATGAAGCCTACTTTCCAGCCCTGGTCGGTGGAATAGACCTTCGCAACATCACTTGCATGCAGGGGTTGATTCGAGCGAAGTGGTCCGAATTTTTGCTCAAGCATTGAGCGCATCGTTTCACCTGAAACAACATGATCAAGATTCCAATCGTTGGTTGTACCAACATCCATGTATTCGATAAAACGGATTGGGATTCCTTGAGGTCCAAATTCTTGAACCATTGGAGCAACCTGGCTTTCATTGACGTTCTTTTTGATGACAGCGTTGACTTTGACGGGCAATCCGATGTCCCGAGCAAATTTGATTGCTTCTAGAACAACGGAAGGATGTGCGTTTGTATCACCCATCGTACGATATATCTCTTCATCAAGAGCATCCAATGATACAGTAATTCTACTCAGACCAGCATTGTACAAATCATTCAATTGATTCTTGAGCAAGAGACCATTGGTGGTTAATGCGATATCGAGATTCGGTGAGGTGGACCGCAATTGTTGTACGAGTTTGTGTAAATCTCTACGCAAGAGGGGTTCACCTCCGGTGAGGCGAACCTTTCGAAGACCGTTTGGAATCAATGCTCTGACAACGTGAACTATTTCTTCGAAACGAAGGATGTCTTCTTTGGGAAGGAATTCATGATCACCATCAAAATGTTCTCGAGGCATGCAATATCTGCATCGCATGTTGCACCGATCCGTAACCGAAATACGCAGATCCAACAGAGGACGATGATGTGCATCCTCAAGGACCATGTGATTTCCAGTCGGCTTTGTATTGTGAATGTTTGCAAGCCTTCATCTGATATGGTACTCAGGGAAGGTCATGGCCAAGGGTTGGGTCGACAAATGGGGTCCTCGTGGAAAGGGGCATCGCCCTAGCCACATCCCTGCGATTGAAATCCAGCCTACTTCCATCGAAGAGAGGCCTTGGAAATTACCACCCTCAAAAAGCCATATTATTCGAAAACTACTTCTCTGTGCACTAAGTAAAGGAAAACATACACTTCTCGGCTTTGATGAATTGGGAGAAGATGCTGAAAGCATGCAACGATGCTTAACCCAACTTGGTGTGCAATTCCATACCATCGAAAATGGAATTGAAATCAACGGGGTTGGAATTGAAGGATTTGACCGATCTCCAAGCGTACTTCATGCTGGAAATTCTGGAACTGCACTGCGGCTACTTATTGGTTTGACCTCAAGACTCGATTTCATCAGCATGATTGATGGTGACGCAAGTTTGAGGAATAGGAACCATTCCACTCTGTTGAATGCTTTGTCACCGTTGGGAGTAACCTTCTCTTACGGCATTGAGCAAGAACGACTCCCTATCTTGGTTCATGGGCCTTGGACTGGTTCTGAACTGACTGTTGACGTTTCTCATTCGTCCCAGCCATATTCCAGCATTCTTCTCTCAACGTGCGGAATTGAAACTCCATCGATCATCAAGACAGTCGGGGATGCGGTCAGCCGACGTCATTCTGCCCTCACGATAGAACTCATGAAAGCGTGTGGTGCTTCTGTTAAGGTTGGTCCAGAAGGAACAACTCTACAACCGTGGACATCCAATCCTCCTAAGGTTTGGGAAGTGCCTTCTGATGCTTCGATGATGGCCTTTCCTGTTCTGGCATGTTTGCTCAAGAATAAGAACATACAAATTGAGAATCCGGTTCAATCAATGCATTCACTCGGACATGAAGTCTTACTCAATCACATTCATTCATTCGGGATCAAGGAACAGAATGGAACACTAACACCCGGAGGAGCGGTGGCTGAAGTCGACATTGACCTCCGCGATGCGAACGACCTCTTACCTCCACTTGCTGCAATCCTTGCACTATCTGGGGGTGGACGACTTCGTGGAGCTACTCATGCTAAACACAAGGAAAGCAATCGAATAGATTCTACTGCACATCTCTTGGAATGTTTCGGCTTAACGTGCACAATCGAAGAGGACGGCCTCTCTATAGAAGGTGGCCAGCAGATGACAAACCCCGAACAATTCGTTGAGACATTTGGTGACCATCGCATACAGATGACGGCAGTTCTTCTTGCAACACAAACTGGAGGTATAATCGAAGGACCAAGGTTGCACAGAATTGCTGATCCCGCATTCTTAACCCGTCTCTCAACCGTGCCGACCGAAGTGCTTGTCAAGGGAATCCAACGATAATCGTAATGCAGTTGGTCTTCCATGTACACAGGCCCATGGATTGGGAACGTTTCTCATGTCTTCGAGAAGTCGACGCATCTGAGCAATGGTGAGGGTATCGTTCGCTTTGACAGAGCCACGACAAGCATTGAGGAATGCAAGATGATCTTTACGACGCTCAATGGTCTCAAGTGGAGCACCATCTTCAGAAATGTCTTGGAGAAGATCAAGTAGGAAAGGTTCGACTTCATTACCGTCCAGTAGGCGTGGTGCTTGTGTAACATCCCATTGGCCTTCATCTTGCTTTTCGAGATGAAATCCTAGTTCCTCAAATCGTTGCAAAAAGGATTCAAGACGGGCTTGTTGAGCAAGTGTCAGTTCAATTCTCGATGGAACAAGTCGGGGTTGAGGCGTCCAAAGACTCTCATCATTTCTCAATCGCTCATAGCGGATTCTTTCGTGCAATGCGTGTTGATCGATCAACAACAATTCTTCTCCAGCTTGGGCTAGGATGTAGGAATCTGCAAATTGTGACAACGGTTCCATGAGGGGAAGATCGTTCAGAACACCTTCAAGTGGAGATTCTTCAGTTGGCGAGATGCTACCGCCGCATCCTGCATGACGATGGAGTTCACGCTCCTGGTGAGAAAGAGCCGGAGCAATAGGATTCGATGTTAGCCCAGGAAGTGATTTTTGAGCAGCAGCTGCAATTGATTGAGGTCGTGGCTTCTCAGGTTGTTTTGATGATTCTTCTGCAACATCTCCCACAAGATTCAGTTGTGTCCCAGCAGCAATCGCCCATGCAGGGGCTGCAGATGGTTCCACAGATGTTTTTGGATCTATATCCTTAACCAACAACTCTTGAATGGGTTGATTTTGATTTGTTTGAGAGAGACCTTCCAATTCTTGCAATTCGCCGCTCGAATCTGGTTGTGTTGGTGAAGTGGCAAGCGTATGTGCAATTGCTCGCTCAAGACGTTCAAGAACACGCCATGAATGTCGCAGGCGCACTTCCCTCTTGGTTGGATGAACGTTGACATCCACTTCATTGGCAGGAACGTGCAAGTGAAGCACTGCAACAGGATGTCGCCCTTGCATCAATCTTGTCCGATAACCACGCCGAATGGCTTGATGGAACGGTGTTGAAGCAACCGGCCTATCGTTGACAAAAATGTGAATCTCATCGCCTTTCCCTCTGGAAATATCTGGAGCGCTGATGTATCCAGTCCATGACTCATCTCCTGGGACATCTGCATCTTGCTTGGGTAAAACAAGCGGAAGAAGGTTGGAAGACTGCCCTCCCAACACATCATACAGTCGATTCTCAATTGATTCACTCGATGGCAAATTCAGTGTAGAACGGCCATCGATTGTACATCGAAAGGCCACCGTTGGATGGGCAATTGCGTGTGCGACGACAACCTCAACAATTCGTGCATGCTCAGTAGCAGGTCGACGTTGAAATCCAAGACGAACAGGCGTATTTTGAAACAGATGCTCAACGGTAACAACGGTTCCATTCGCCATCCCTGTCGGTTGAATTTGTTCTTGAATACCATTCTCCATGCTGATGCTTCGACCTTCATTGCCCTCTGGTCTTGATGCAACAGTGAGGCGTGACACAATACCAATACTCGCAAGGGCTTCACCACGAAAACCAAGCGTATGAATTTCATTGAGATCTTCGGGTTGACGGAGTTTTGATGTTGCATGTCGAGATAATGCTAATTCGAGATCGTTTTCGTGAATTCCACTACCGTTATCTTCAATTCGAATAAGATCGAATCCACCACGCTCAATTTCAATATGTATGGAACTGGAGCCCGCATCGAGGGAATTTTCAAGCAATTCTTTGACGACCTGTGCGGGACGCTCTACGACCTCGCCTGCTGCAATATGGCCGATGGTAAAGTCATCGAGTTGTTGAATGCGATTCGGCTCAGTCATGCTATTCATCTCCCAATTGATGTTGCATGCGCTCGATTAATGCAAAAGCATCTCTCGGTGAAAGATCATCGAGATTTATCGAACTAAGCGTCGAAAGAACGTTTTCTTGAGCATCTGACATTGATGGCCCATTCGATTCATTGGTTTGCATTGCAGCGGCCGCAAAATATCCCATGAGCGAGGATTGCCCTTGTTCACGAGTACCAGGCGCTCCATCTCGCCCAGCTTTCGCACCTTGTGCCTGTCGCTCAAGGAAAGCAAGAAGATCAGTCGCACGTTCAACAACGCTTCGAGGAAGACCTGCCAAAGCCGCAACTTGAACACCATAGGATTCGTCGCACGGTCCGTCTGCAACGGTGTGTAAGAAGCGCAACGTGCCATCATTTTGAGCGACTTGAACATGAACATTGGCTAATCCATTGACTTCAGATTCAAGTCCAACCAGTTGGTGATAATGTGTGGCAAACAAGCTTCGAGCACCAATTCGATTGCACACATCTTCGGTTACCGCCCAAGCGATTGAGAGACCATCAAATGTCGATGTCCCTCTACCGATCTCGTCCAACAAAAGGAGTGAATTTGGTGTTGCACGGCGTAAGATATGTGCAACTTCGATCATTTCCATCATGAAGGTCGAACGACCTCTACGAAGGTCATCACTTGCCCCTACTCGAGTAAAAATTCGATCAATCAATCCAATACGGGCCTTCTCTGCAGGAACAAAACAACCCGATTGGGCAAGGATACTAACCAATGCAACAGTCCGCAAATACGTGGATTTACCACCCATGTTCGGACCTGTGATGAGCAAAAAGTGTCGCTTATCGTCCATAACAACGTCATTCGGAACAAAGCCTTGCTGGGCTTCTAGAACGGGATGTCGGGCTTGGCTCAGGACCATTTTTCGCCCTTCAGCAATGGTTGGTTTCACCCATGACCGTTGTCTGGATGTTGAAGCAAAGCATTGCAAGACATCGATTGCTGCAACTTTTGAAGCGATTTGTGCAAGACGATTGGCATGCTTTCGAACACGGTCACGAAGAGAACAGAACAACCCATACTCGATGGCTTTGGATTTGCTTTCAGCTGTCAAAAGGAGGTCATCCTGTTCACGGAGTTCATCTGTAACATACCGATTACCATTTGTCATCTGTTGTTTACGTGTCCAATCCTCTGGCACCTTGTCAGCATGAGTTGAAGTAACCTCAATAAACCATCCAATCTGTCGATTCATACGAACTTTCAGACTTGGAATATTCAGTTCCTTGCGAAGTGATTGTTCAAGATCGGAAAACCAGGTGTGTCCCTGATTTGAAGCATTTCTATACCGGTCAAGTTCCTCATCAACACCTGCTCGAATCAATCCGCCATCTCGCAAGCCAAGTGGAACTTCATCAGCGAGTGTTCGATGAATTTCCTCTGCAACATCAGAGAGTGAATCGAGATGTTCAACCAGATGGCAGAGCAATCCATCTTCGGTTTCAATCGAAAGACGTTGAATCGCAGGCAAGCGTTCAATCGCATTTGCAGTCGCAAGCAAATCGCGTGCATTCGAACGATTGTACTTCAGTTGTGTCGAGAGGCGCTCAAGGTCCAACATTCCCTTGAGGCTATCACGAAGAAGATCGAGCCGTTTTGAAGATCGCATCAAAGCACCGACTGAAGCATGTCGAGCTTGTATCGCATCGGTGTTGGACAGCGGCCGTAACAACCATGATTTCAAACACCTGCGCCCCATTGCAGTCCTGCATTTGTTCATTGCCCACAACAGTGAGCCTTCGTATTCACCCGCCAATGTTTGAGTAATTTCGAGATTTCGTAATGTGGTTTGATCGAGAACCATTCCTTCCGATGTTTCTTGAATTTCAACATCACGAATCGCAATATCGTCATGGCGATGGACAGAAGCAAGGTAATCGGCTGCAAGTGCAGTGGCTTGCAAGGCCTCAGGCGATTGCCCGAGGTCGAGATGTCCGAGATCATTCACTTCTAGCATTGCCTTCAGGCGTTGCGATGCTCTTTTCGGTTGCACAGAGTGTTGACTTACGATTACTGAATCAAGCAATCCCAGGAGGTGGAGAAGTTCACTTCGTTCGGCATCCTGGGGCGTAAGTACCAACTCACTAGGATTCCATCGCATGATTTCGTCATGGATTGAAGCCCACTTCCCATCACCTTCAAATGCTACAGCCCAAGCTTGCCCTGTTGAAGCATCGATCATTGCTAATGCCGCAGTATCTTGATCGACAAGTACACTACAAAGCAAGGCAGAGGAGTCACTCCCAATCAGGGATTCTTCGTACAACGAGCCAGGCGTGTAAATTCTTGTCACAACGCGTTCGAGGAGTTTAGCACCTTCTCGTAATTCTTCTTCTTGCTCTGCCACGGTCACCTTGTGCCCTGAACGAAGCATGAGGCGAAGATTCTCCTCAAGTTGATGCCAAGGGAATCCTGCCATGGGAATTGGTTTCTCTGCATTTTTATCTCGAGATGTCAACGCCAATCCAAGGACGTTTGAACCAACTTCAGCATCTTCGTGAAAGAGTTCGTAAAAATCTCCCATCCGAAAGAAAAGAATCGTTCCAGGATTGGCATCCTTGAGCTCATGGAATTGGTCCATCATGCTCCGTTTTGCCATTGAAACCCCATCCGTGCAGTATGCAGGATGAGCCCTGATGACGAGAGGTGATTAAGGTTCGGAAAAGTCGCTGTCTTACGCCTTCTTCAAGTGCATCGCTTTTTCCACCATCAAATATGCCTGTGTTGCAATCATGATCACTCCGACAACAATGAATGCAAAGTTGAGGAAACCTCGGCCGGAGGAAAGTGATCCTTCAAGCGTCAAGTCCAATGAAATGCGGTCTGCTTTTCCATTCGAATCGAATCCATGAATGTAGAGAACATCCCCTTCAATCATTCCCGCAGTTGATTGCAAGGGTAGAGGATAAGGTAGATTCTTTGAGGTACTTTCTCCAGTCGAGATGTCAATCCTGAGAATGGATTCACTTCCCCGAGCACCAAAGAGCCAAGCACGGTTGTGTTCGCATTCGTAGACCATCACTGTGGAAGCAAATGCTTGCATCTGCACTGAGTCAATTGAGACGATGTAGAATTCTTGATTTGTTGCAACAACTGCCCCACCATCGTATGTTCGAGCTAGGGAATGGATTTCGCTTCCGTTACCCATCGCTTGACGTAGGACTTGGGGCGCAGTTGAGCCACCATCCCAGTACACATGAGCGAGAACGATTTGTGTTGTTGGGGTAGCAGGGCTTTGCGTCGGCGAAGACTGCACAGTGTAGGTCCCAACTGCGAGGAAGGTTGATT
>JACETE010000053.1 GCA_013911465.1 Candidatus Poseidoniales archaeon | reverse complement strand
GCATCAACGAACAATCCTGCATCTTCAACCATAAGCGCATCGCTTGGGTTGGGAAGATATTGTTGTGCTTGTTCTAGTTTGGAACGGGCAACATCCTCTAGGTCATCGCATTGTGGCTCACTGATTTCAACACCATCTATGAGAAGTTGCCGCACATCAAATCCTAAAGGTTCCAATGCATGCTTTGCTTCTCGAACCTTTCCTGAATTTCCTGTCATGAACCAGACCGTTCGCATGGATTTGGCTTGGGGGCCATCATTGATGGATTTTCGGTTCAATTTCGACACGAACTTCAAGGCCTTTGTTGCAGAGCAAGCCACATGCTCCAACAGGTTGCGATGGTTGCATTGGGCGGTGGAATCGGTGCAGCCTTGCGCTATTTGACTTCTGAGTGGGTTTCCAATGATGGGTTTCCGTGGGCGACGTTAGCCGTCAACATCGTTGGATCATTTCTGATGGGCGCAATTGCAATTGGACTTGCTGAACAGGTCATTTCCAAGGATTTAGCCCTTCTCTTAGGCACTGGGCTTCTTGGCGGGCTAACCACCATGTCTGCGTTTTCTCTTGAAACCATTCAAATGATTGAAAATCAACAAACCAGCCTTGCTTTTGGCTATGTTGGCATCACGATGCTTCTTTGTCCAATGGTCGCATTGCTTGGCTGGAAGCTTTCTGAAAGCGTTCTGAGTTCAACCTGAACTTTAAGTGGAAGCACGATGAGGGAAATATGATGGCAAACGAACACCTGATTGCAAAATTGAATGAAGCGCTCGGATGGGAACTTCGTGCCATCAACATGTATGCCCATTATGCGGCATACATACGAGGCATTCATCGGCTTCAACTCGAACCTCACTTTACTGCTGAGGCCAACGAATCGATGGTCCATTCCAATATCGTTCGATCCGCCATCGTCAAACTCGGCGGCGTGGCTGTTACAGAACGAAACCAAACGCCAATTGAACACGTCACGTCCTACCTTGACATGCTCGCAGAGTCATTGAAAACTGAAACAAAGGCTGCTGAAGTTTACGGCGAACTGATTCCTATGATCGAAGAAGCAGGTGATGCTGACTTGCATGATGCTATCGAACAAATTTACCTTGCAGAAGTTCGTAGTGTGGAAGAACTCCGAAGACTTGCTGAGTAATCAAGCACGAATGCTAAGCATACGCTCCAATGCGAGCAAAGAACCTTCCTGCACCTCATTTGAAACGTTGATTTGATTGTGGATTTGTCCATCTACGAGTTTTTCAAGAAGGTCCATCAAGTATGCTGGATGAATCATGTACATTGTTGAACATGGACAAACTTCTGGGTCAAGGCATTCGATATGCTTGTCCGGATGATCGTCAGCCAAACGAGCGACCATGTTGATTTCCGTCCCGATTGCAACGGTGGAACCTTCTGGAAGATCGTTGACGAAATTGATGATGTATTGGGTCGAACCGTTGGCGTCTGCAACTTCAACCGTCTCCTTTGGGCATTCAGGATGAACAACGACAACTCCATCGGGATGGCGTTGTCTGAAATCAGCAATTTGACTTGGTTTGAACCGCTTGTGGACTGAACAGAAACCGTGCCAAAGGATAATTCGAGCATCATTCAAGTCGGAACTGGCACCTATATCGGGCGTCCAAGTTGGCATTTGTTCCTCGGCAATTCCCATTCGAAGACCGGTGTTTCGTCCTAAGTGTTGATCCGGGAAGAAAAGCACTGCCCCCTTTGGCCCTGCTCGTTCAAAGGCCCATTGCAAGACACCTTCTGCATTGGAGGAAGTGCACACGATACCACCATGGCGTCCAACGAAATCCTTCAGATCAGCACTGCTGTTCATGTAGGTAACTGGCACGAGATAGGATTCACCTTCCTTTGCAGGAGAAATTGGATTCTCTTTGTTGATTGGGTCGAGAAGGTCGGTCGATGAAATCATCTCAGACCATGCCTCCTCTACATCGACAAGTGTTGCCATGTCTGCCATGGAACATCCGGCTCGAAGATTAGGAAGCATGACCACTTGATCATCAGAGGTGAGGATATCCGCTGATTCAGCCATGAAATGCACTCCACAGAACACGATGTATTTGGCATCTGATTCTGCTGCTTTTTGGCTCAGCATGAAGGAATCGCCAAGGAAATCAGCATGCATGACAATGCTATCGCGTTGGTAATGATGACCGAGAATCAGCAGGTCATCACCAAGTTCTTGCTTTAATTCAGCAATTCGCTCAGCAATCGCCATGTCTTCAGGAGACATGGATGTCGAGGAAAAATCGACGGCACACATAGCAAGTGAAACAGACATGCGTATCATCACTTCCAAACCGCCTTCTAATTTCAACCCATTGCCAAGCGTTGACCTTATGAAAAGGGAAGAATTCCGAAGACACAATGGCATTCATTGCTGATGAGCGACTGTACCTTGGTGCAGAAGCAGAAGTATGGCGTGGTTCATGGATGGGCTTGCCTGCAGTGCGGAAGCAACGACGTCTTCGTTCTTGGCGACACCCCGATTTGGACGACCGTTTGGGTCGTCGAAGAATGATCGCTGAAGCTCGTCTCATGGTACGCCTGTACAAGAGTGGACTCAACATTCCAATTCTCTACGATTGTGACATCCAAGAGCAGCAATTGGTTATGAGCAACATTCCAGGCAGACCGCTCATCGACATTCTGAACGATGATTCTGTTGGAGATGCCACTGTCATTGAACATCTCAAAACAGCAGGGAAAAGCATTCGTATGCTTCATCGACAAGCCATCGTGCATGGAGATCTTTCAACAAACAACATCATCATTACACCAGAGAACGACGCAGTCTTGATCGATTTTGGCCTTGCCAAGATTGAGTTTGAGACGGAGTTGTATGGGATTGATTTGCACGTTCTTTTCGAGATTCTTGGTGCATCCCACCCACACCGAGAAGGAGCGATTGAAGCAGTCCTCGAAGGATACGCAGAATGTGAACGCATCCTTGGCCCTGCAGAAACAACCCCTGGCGGAGACCCTGTTTCGATGGACGATGTGATTGAACGATTCGACCTTATTCGGACTCGAGTACGCTATCATGGATGATTCGACTTGCTTGCTCTTCATTCTGTCGTTGCATGATGAAGATAAACGTCAACACGATCAGCATGATGACTGACCATTGAAGAACGACACTCGAGTATGTTGCGAGTTCAGTCCCTCGATTCAGGACATTGATTGTCACTTCTCCATCGTCTTCGACTTCGATGTAGGCAAGACCTCCATCCAGTGCAATAGGATTGATCTGATCGATTGTATCCGACGTTAACTGTTCTGAATAATTCGTAAGAAGATACAATTGATGAATCTCCCAATCACCATACTTGTCTGCGAAACTCGATGGATTGTAATGGTCTTTCCCTTCCCAAACAACATAGCCATAACCAAGAGATATGTTTCCAACAGGGAAAATTGGGTCAAAGCCAAGCCATTGTTCACCAGTTGAGCGATCGTACAATACCAATCGATCCAGGGCGGATACGTTGACTCGAACAGCAATGTGTTGTGAATCAAAAGAAATTTGCTCAATACTTGAATTAAGTTCATCAACGGTTTGTCCCCATTCTTCGAGAACAAGGTTTTGCTCAATTGTCGTTGAAGCATTCACTACAATGTTTTGAGATCCGGAGGTTCCAATTGAACCAAGTCGTAGTACTGTTGGCTGTTGATTTGAAACCAAGAGGAGTTCAATACCGGAGACAGACATCAGTTTGACCGTTTCACCGTTGGGCAAGGTTGGAATAAGGACCGTATCACCATCAAGGTCAAGCGCATGAAGCACATCATCTGCAATGAATAAAACCACTGGTTTGCCTTGTAGAGATGTCATTTGCAACGATTGGATTCCTTCATGTTGCTGGTAAAGAAGTACAGTGTTTGGCTTCTCGACGTCGATAAGACGCAGTTCAGTATCATTGGCGATGGCAAGATAATTTTCATACAAGGCGTACGGAGAATCGAGTTGCATCAAGGGTTGATCGACAGTATTGGGTTCACTCAATGGATCCGATACATCGTGAATCAGTACAATTGCCTCGCCAGATTGATTGTCCATGGTTGCCAACCAACCTTCAGATGCGACAGCACCCTGAGCGGATTGTACGCCTTCTGCTGGAAGTTCATTGTGGGTAAAATCCCAAGTAATGACTGCACCGGTCAAGATGAGAATCACTACAATGAACGTTCCCGTCTCCGTACTGCTTGGTTTCATTAGCTTCGCAAAGTATGCTTTTACTCGACTGAAAACGAAGGACAGTGAATGACCAGGACGGGTCAAAACGGTTGCTAAACGACTATTGATGGTACGTTCATCGAAGAGTGTCCAAACAGGTTTGGTGGTTTTGTCCGTCAAGTGAACTGCGAATGTTGCAACGATCATTCCACCAATGATATCAACAAACCAATGGATGCCGAGATAGATAATTGCAAATGATGTAAGAATGATGTAAATCAAAACCATGTTTTGATATCGATGCCAACGACCGTCATGATCGTATCTCCGGAATGTCAGCCAAATGGCAAATGGAACTGCAATGTGTAGGGAAGGCATGCAATTTGTAAACGCATCAATACGACGGAACCAATCCTCAATCTCTGGATTAAGCGTGTAGGCGATTGCATCCATATCTTCGATGTAAAATCCAGTAACTCTCACGTTGAAAAACAAGTAGAACGGAATTGCGAGAAGATAAACCCAAGCAATGGACAATGAAACACGATCAGCCATCCAGCGATCATCGAAGTAGGTCACATAGAAGATGGATGCATACGTGATAAACATGAATCCTGCAATGTAGAAATGAGTCATGAAGATATCAAGCCACGTTGCCCGGAAGGTGTCTTGGAACCAAACCACGAGGTCGCCTTCGATAGCATAAATGTAAGGAGTCATATCCAAGCCTGTTCGAGCCATCAAGATTCGATCGATTTGGTCAAGGAAATCCTTTGCGTTGTATATCGAGAGGGCGATTAACAAGTGCAACCAGTAACGACGGATGAAATCAACAAACCCAGTCAGCGTCAACCTCGCCCAAGGTGGTTTGAAGTACGGCATAAGGATGACACCAACGGCTAATGCCGAGATGAGCCAAGTGAGATAGACGCCATCCATCCTAATGCCTCCTATATGCAGGGTGATGGCTTGTGCTCAAGAAACCAGCACATGATTTCAGGCTGAAGGACGTGAATCACCAAGCGCCATGAACGTAAGGCCGTCCACGGTCAGGATCACGGCGATGTGCAAGATCCCAGATTCGCTCATATCGATAAATTCCGCTTGAACATCCTGATTCCCATTCGAATGAAATGGCATAATTACCGACGGTACGTACCAATGGCTTCTGTTTTGGAAGCGCCTCGACCGTACGTCGAAGTTGCATGCTTGTCTCGTCTTCATTGCGAAGTGGTGCACACTTTGCACATGGACATGCATGACGGAGGTCATCGTATGCAACAGTGAACGTTGTTCCATCTTCGTAGGTCAGTTCCATGTCCGTATCTCGACGTTCAAGGCGTCGCAATTCAAGGGGTTCATCAGCCATACGTAGACCTCAAATGATTTCCAAACTGGAGGAAGTAGAACCATCCAATTGTGATTGGATGGAAGCGACTACATGCGAAAACGCAGATGCGGATGCACCCTCTGGTTCGCTAACAATTCGATGAACGCCATCATCTCCGCCTCGAACGAAGCCAGGATCGAACGGTAATGCTCCCAAGAACGGCACCCCAAATTCCTCAGCTGTAGACTTCCCTCCGCCTTCCTTGAAGATGTCGAGAGTGACGCTAAATCGGCCTTCGTCGTCGCAAGTGGCTCGTAGGGTACGACCTGCAGGTGCTGCAATTTCAATCTCAGAACCTGGCGTCCCTTTGCCTTGAATGGTATAGCCACTCATGTTCTCAACTACACCGAGAACGGGTACTTTCAAGGATGAAGCAAACGAGATTGATTTGCGACTGTCCAGGAGAGCAACGTCTTGAGGTGTTGTAACAATGACCATTCCATCAATGTCTGGCAACGACTGGGCAACTGTAAGCGGTTCATCGGATGTCCCTGGTGGGAAGTCGATGATCAGATAGTCAAGGTTGCCCCATTCAACATCGCCGATGAATTGCTGGATTGCACCGAGTTTGATTGGACCTCGCCAAACGACCGGTGTATCTTCATCTTCGAGAAGGAACGCCATGGAGATGACCTTGACCCCAAGATGGCCTTGAGCAGGATGGATTCGACCTGCTTCAACGTGCAACTTTCTTCCATCGAGACCCATCATCTTCGGAACGTTTGGCCCTGTAATATCGATGTCAAGAATGCCAACCTTGTGTCCTTGCTGAGCGAGAGCGACTGCAAGTCCTGTTGAAACCGTGGACTTGCCGACTCCACCTTTACCAGAAAGAACCATGATTTTGTGCTTGATTTTCTTTCCGATTTCGGCCATAGCCATCTTTCGCTTCATTTGAGCATAGGCTTGTTCCATTTGTTTTTGGGCGGCAGGATCGGGTGCTTCTGGCGCTTTATCACCATCATCATTTCCGGGAGTATGCATCGAAACTGGGGAATCGGACATGACCTTTCCACATGTTCTGCCTACTTCAATGCGTTTATTTTCCCTTCAAGAACAAGAACCATCCACCGTGCGTAAATGATGTCAACATCAATGCGATGATACTAGCAGTGAGTTCGAATTCCATCCCAGTGAATGCATAAGCGATTCCAAGGGAAAGAGGTAAGCTGATTGCAAATCCGAGTTTTGATTGATCAGGAGACGTCGAAGCAGTGTCTCGTTCGAGAAACCAAAGAAGAGGTCCGCACAGAAACGTCATGCAAACCAACATCGTCGCAACGATTCGGAAGAGTACGTCCAAATCGTTTGCAGCAAAGAGGATATGAAGAACAAACAGAACAACATACGAGCCCGAGAATACAAGTAACGGCCTCATTCCAATTCCTTCCTAATTGTTCTAATGAGTCAACCTTGATAAGATACATCACCTTCAACGATTCATGCGATTGTTGTTTGTTTGTGTTGGAAATTCGTGTCGCTCCCAAATGGCTGAAGGCATTGCCCGCCATCTAGGTCACGAAGCAGCGAGTGCGGGGACACACCCCGCAAGCCAAGTTTCTGAAAACGCACTGAGAGTCCTCGAATCCAAAGGAATTGCAACCGATGGATTGGAGCCAAAATCAGTAGACTTGTTCAACGCAGAAGATTTCGATATGGTCATCTCGATGGGTTGCGGAGTTTCCTGCCCAATGATGAGGATCGACCAAGATTGGGAACTGGATGATCCCGTAGGACAGTCTCTAGCGGTCTTTGAGGCGACTGCTCAAGAAATTGAACGTCGAATGGCGTTGCTTTGATTACTCCTCTTCAGCCATATCGCCTTCGCCGAGAAGTTCGATGAACATACTACTCACCGTCTTGGCCCGGCCGTCTTCGTCATGAAGTTCGACCGAACTTGTTTCAATATTCACAATTGAGACCGATTCCGGTAACATCGAAGCAAGAACGCCATGTCGTCTTCGACAGATTTCAGCAACATCAACTGCCCTGCTGATGGCTTGTCCTCGGGCTTGTAGGCGTACGAGACGCTCACCCTCTTGCATCGCCATCAAGACGGCTTTGACATATGAGAATGAGGGTTTTTTTCCGACGTAAACGATACGAGCTTCAGTCATGAACTGCCATTGGACAAGCAGTATGTAAAGCCTCTTTCAACTGATTTTGGTGCGAGCGCCGGGACTCGAACCCGGGTTCAGGCGTTGGCAACGCCCGGTGATAACCACTACACTACGCTCGCAGGTAGTAACCAACCCACTGAGCAGGGGTATAAACGATTGTCGGCGGAATTCTGTGCTCATTGGAAACCGAAACGATCGTGTCCTTCCTTTGGAGGCTGACGTTGCCGGAAATAGACAACCAAACCTGCAACAAGAGCGGCAACACCAACGATAATTGCGATGACTGTTAGCGACGATTCATCTCCGCCCGAACCGAGCCCTCCTTCATCGGCTTTCTCTACGAAAACGATGTAGGAAATTGGAGGTGTAGCATCTCCAAAGGAATCAGAGGCTTGGATGAAAATTTCATGGGTACTGATTGGAGTTGAGGCGCGAATCGATGCCGAAGCGGTATAAATTCCGTCATTCGCTTCTTTGTCCAGGCCTTGTCCATTGTCGTACAGTGTTACCCAACGTGCAGTTTGACCAAGAGGTTTGAGGACACCAAGATCTGCTCGGACGAGAAGAATTCCATCGGCATCCTCGACTCGAATTTCAATGGCTTGTTCGGAATTGGAATCACCACGTTGCAATGCTTCACTTGTAATCAGTGTAAGCGTAGGGGGCGTATTTTCAACCGTTACTGCCAATTCAACATCGGTTGAACTGGGTTGGAAATGATGCTCAGATGCTTGGGTTTTTGACACCAAAATCGTAGCCCCAAGTTCGTCGGATAATCGAACCGTGAGTAATTGAACTCCCGGTGTCATTCCATCAGGGATAACCAATTCACAGGTCCAGACATCGAGTTTCATGCATGGAATCTCTTCGCCACCGTACTGACGCAAATCAACCACAACAGAATCGACACCGTGGTAATCAAGAACATCAAGTGACAGAAGCGTAGCTCCACCTCGCACAACAGTTTCTGGAGTAATCAAAGCACTGAGGATACGTGGCGCTTGATTTTCAACCGTCATGTTTGTTGTGAGGGTATCGGTTTCTCCCCATTCATCAATCACTTCCACACTGATTGAGACATCTCCAACTTCCAGTCCCTGTACTGAGACCATCGTCGTCCATTCATTGTCACCAATTGTTTGATCACCATCAAGACCACGATCGTTCATCGAAACGGTTCCAAGTCCGACTGAGGAAAGATCAACATTGACGCTGACGACATTCCAATCTGGATCGTCCACAGCAGCAACCAAACGAGAAGATGATGCCCCCTCCCCGAAGACAAGACCTTCGGTCAATGAGAGGTCTAGAATCTGAGGTGCAGTGTTATCATCTGCTGAAACGATGCTTGGCGACAGTATGGCATCAACTGCCTGTGATTCATTGAGGAGGGCAAGTTCTCCGTTATCGCCAAATTCAATTTCAAAGGAACGAGTTGTGCTTGCGAGGAGGCCCGTCAGTGGACCCTTGTGAACGATTGAACCGAATGCGGTTCCTGAAACACCGTCGCTATAAACCCCAGTCCACTCAATTACACTGAGGTTCTTTGCGTCCCTTGGCTCTACCGTTTCTTGGCCTGCAGTTACTGTAAGAACAATACCATCTTGGGCAAGAAGGCGGACTACATCGCCCGTTTCCATAGGAACTGGAGCGAATCCAGCCTCCCGTCCAACGGAGATGTTTCCAAGGGCTTCTTCCACTTGTGGAGGCGTGGGGTCTTGTTTGATTGGACTGCGTTCGGGGCGTTCATCTCCGTTTGAAGGATCAGGCCCTGTTTCGGTCCATACAAGACGAACCGTTCGATTGTCCCAATCCGCATTGGTTGCTTGGTAGATGTAGGAATTGTTGTAGTAGGAGCCCGCTCCACTTCCACCAAAGAAATTGCTTCCACCAATACCAGTCACGTTGAACCAGGTCTCACTATGAATCACGTTCACATCGTGTTCGACAAGGGTGTGATTGCGTTGCTTACCTGTTTCTTCAATGGTTTGTAGGACACCAAACGTACCTTGAACATCTCCAGATAAGGTACCGTCAACATGAACGTCATCAATCAGTGTAA
>JACETE010000052.1 GCA_013911465.1 Candidatus Poseidoniales archaeon | reverse complement strand
GCCCAAAAGATGGGCTTGTCCGAATCAGACTTCGCTCAAATGGCAGGTTTAGTTGACCGACAAGTCGGTGGCTATGAAGAAGGCATTGACCCCTTCGCAGCGATGCATAATGAGCCACCGAACCCTTAGCGATGCAAGGATTCATGGATTCGTTCAGCAAGCGATGGGCCAATACCAGGCACGGTTTTCAAATCCTCAATGCTTGCATTGTTGATGCCTTGTCGACCTCCAAAATGACGCAAAAGGGATTGTAATTTCTTTGCTCCAAGGCCCAATACGTCTTCCAATGGGTCACCCAATCGGCTCTTTTTCCTACGTTTTCGATGAAATGTGTTGACAAATCGATGTGCCTCATCTCGTGCATGAACAAAGATTCGGCCACGTCGATCCAAAACAATCGGGTCATTTCCTTCGCGATGCAGTGTTTCTTCTCTCTTCGCTAAGGCAGCCAATTCAAATCGATCATGAACGCCATGCTCATCCAGCATTGCTCGAATCGTCTTGAGATGTGTTTCTCCTCCATCGAGAAGCAATAGATCAGGCCATTCCTCTTGTCGCTTCAACCACCGTTCCACAACTTCGCTCATCATTCGAAGATCATCCATTGCATCTCCCTTGACGATGTAAGTTCGATATTCCTTCTTTGCTGGTCGACCGTTCCGCATGACGACGCTAGCACCAACTCGCTCATCACCTTGCAATTGTGCCATGTCAAAGCAAACGACGTGATTCATCTGTTCCATATTCAACAAGGTTGCAGCCTCATCAGCAGCCCGTTGCTCCAATGATCCGCTGGATTTGTTCGCTAATCGTGTCACCTGAATCTCTGCGTTTTGATCTGCTAAAGTTCGCAAGGTCACCATATCGCCTCGCATCGGTGTTCGGACTTCAACTGCTGAACCGCGTCGCTCATCGAGCCATGATTGTAATCCATCAAGCAAGGGTGTAGGTGTTAAGAGAAGTCGAGGCGGTCGTCGATGCTGATAGTGTTCTGCAATGAATCGGCTTACGGTTTCTCCAATGTCTCCACGATGAACATACGGCCAAACTTCCTGTCCTTTGACAACTCCATCGTCTGCATGCAAGACAACCAACGCTGCAAGATCACCCTGTTCGGCAAAACCAATTGCATCACAATCTCGATACAATTTACTTGAAACAACATGCTGGCCAATCGTTGTTCGAATCGAGCGGATAAGATCTCGATAGTATCCCGCTCGTTCGAATTGCATTTCTCGAGAACATTGGTCCATTTTTTCTCCGAGTTCCTCCAACAGTTCCGTAGCTTCGCCATCAAGGATTTTCTTGACTGCACGAACCTGTTCTCCATATTCTGTTCCGTCGATGCATGGCCCAGTACACAATCCAATGTGCATCGCCAAACAACCTTGAGGTAGCAATTCCTTACAATCACGAATACCAAAGTGTCGTCGCAACAGTTGCATGACTTGTTTTGCAGCACCTGCATTTGGGAACGGGCCCCATCGGTGTGCTTTCTTTGGCGGATGACGGGTGTACATTATTCGCGGAAATTCTTCGTTTGTAAGTACGAGATACGGATAGGATTTGTCGTCCTTGAGCATCGAATTGAATCTTGGTTTGTGCTCACGAATAAGTTGGCGTTCGAGAATCAAAGCCTCCTGAGGTGTTGTTGTTACAATGCATTCAACATCATCGGCCCGAGCAACCAATTCAGGAATCATTTGTCGATCGGGATTGGTTGCAAAGTAGGAACGAATACGCTCATTCAGTCGCGTTGCCTTCCCGACATACAGGACTCGCCCTTCGTTTGTTTTGAACAGATAAACTCCTGGTGAGGCAGGCAAATCGATGGATGCTGCATCGACCGCCATACTGAATCCTTGCGCCCATAGGTCAAAAAAACCTGCATGACTTCCGTTAATCAACAAAAGGACAACATCAAATGCAATGTTGTTTGAGTATGGTTGGAGTTCAAGATGTTGTCCCCAGCGATGATACGGATTTTGCGATGGTTGGATGCATATCCAGCGACGCTTGAATCCGCTTGGGACGTGCCTAGAAGCATTTCGCTTGAAGGAATCGCAGACGGTATTGGTGTTGTTCGTTCGGCCTTATTCCAGCCAATGAACACCTTAGAAGAACGTGGATTGATCCAAACGCGGCAAGCACACGTCATCGGTTCTGGAAGACGAAAACGCAAGGTTGTCCATATCACTCAAAACGGGAGAAAAATGGTCAATGAAAGTACAGATGAAGTCCCTGAACGGCGGCCAAAATCGATTCAAAAATTGAGAGGTCAACTTCCAGAACGAACTCACCTCCACGGAAGAAGGAATGAACTTCAACGAATTCATGATGCAATACAGCGAGGCGAACCAGTCCATTTGCGAGGAATGCCGGGTATAGGAAAATCAACGCTTGCCCGACACATAGTCCAAGAAATTGGTGAGGGTGGGCGTGGAGTACATTGGGTTCAACTTGATTCATACTGTGATGTTCATGAAGCCATCAAGCGAATGGAAATCAAATCACCGCAAATTTTGGATGTTGAGGGCTATGCATCGCTCATCGACAAAGATCAACAGATCTTGATTTTCGACGATGTGCATTTAATTTCTCCACGTCACGAGGGTGCATTTTCCAAATTGTTCAAGGCTTTAGAAGAACAGAACATTCAGTTCATGCTCCTTGGCAGAGACCGAGATACATTCTCAATTGATGGTGAATACGTTGATCTCGGTCCACTTGAACAAGATGCTGCAGTTGAACTTCTAAATCCTGAACTTGGCGAACAACGGAGCTCCATTGTTGAAACTCTTGGAGGGCATCCTCTCGCAATTCTGCTGTATAACGAATCGACATCGTTGCCAGAAACCGATCAAGATGTTCGGGCATATGTGGAGCATGTCGTTCTAGGTGAAGCCTCTGCTGAGGTACATGATGCGATGTCACCGTTCTTGGTTCTCCCTTTCCCAGTCCCAGCAGACCGAATGCCTGAACCTGACCATGTTCCTTTACTCGATGAACACACCTTGTTGCGATGGGGTGCACGAAACACGACGATGGAGATGCAACATCTTATCCGTAACGTGTGCAAATCATCCTTGGATGCTTCGAGTATTGATGCCCTGCATGCATCTGCAATCAGCCATTGGCAGCAAGAGAATGATGCGCTTGCATCAATTCTAGAATTGCATCATCGGATTCAACGAGGCGAAGAGGGGATTTCAGGACACTTATCATCGCGTGCCAATGAATTAATGACGACGTATTCCGGTGCATTCGCTACGTTACTTGATGAAGCATTGACGAAGGAATCCGAAGACCTTGAGTTGATTGGGTTAGCGGCTCAGCACGCATTGAATCGAGCAGAGATCGAGATAGCAAAATCCTACATCAGCAAGATTGACGGGAATCAACTCGAAAACATTCGATTGCAGATTGCTCAATTTGAAGGCAAAAAAGGAGTCATGGACGACCTCGAATCCATGCTTGAGAATCTTGATGATTCCGATGAGAAATTGCGAGTCCAACTCTCCGTCCTTTCCCGTAGCATTGACGACTTGTCCGCAATGTCATCCCAGGAAGAGTTTGATCGTATTGAACGTCTTCTCAATCAGGTTCAACTTCCTGAACCTGAAGGTGAACGCCACATTATCCTCACAACGATCGTCGTCATGCGTCATGCGCTTGCAATTGAGCGAAACGACATACAAGGGGCAGAGTTTCTTATTGGTCAACTTCAAGAAATAGCGCCCCAAGGCGATCCTCTTGTTGAGTTTTTGACAACCAAAACTGAGTTGAAATTAGTCGACCCTACGTCAGCAAATGCCGCGTTGACATTCAAGAACGCTGAACGCATTGCAACGCAATTGCAACATCCTCTTTACAAGACATCACTGCTTCTGACGATTTGCGAACATCTCGTCGAGACACAATTGCCTCGAGCCCGTCTTATTCATGCAGAAATCGACATCCAATCCATTGACCGGATGGAACTTCCATCCGCCCGAAGACTTGTCGCCAAATGGTGGGAAGTGAAGTCAATGTTTGGTGAACAAGACCGTGTTATGGCATTGCGAGAAGCAATCCTTCGATATCGGTCCGTGGGATGTCCTGGACGAGCTCGTTCGTTATCGAAACAGTTGCACAAGGTCTGATTTACAATTCTGCACCAATCATCGTTTTCGTATCTTGGATTCCAGTTAATGAGCGAATTTCTTCAACGATACAACGCGTAAGTGTAAATTCATCATCTGCTTGAACCCGTGCAAGAATATCAAACTCTCCAAACAGCATCCATCTGTCCGTCACGTGCTCTATTGAATCGAGTGCAGTCCTTACGCTTTCTTCATCACCAGGGACGGTTGTGATCAATACAAATCCAATTGCCATTTTCTCACCTCAATATTCGACTGCAATAAGCGTCTGAGTGTCGCGAATTCCTTCGATAGTTCTGAACTCTTTCATCAAGAGTGATGTAAGATTCTTTGCCGAATCGCTGCTGACATGCGCAAGAAGGTCAAATTCTCCATAAAGGGCATGGACTTCTTTGACTGCATCATGAGATGTCAATGCAAGGTAGACATCACGCTCATGCGAGGGTTCGGTCTTGACGAGGACAAATGCTTCTGGCACAGATTAGGGTTGAGGCGAGGGGTTTTATCGCTTCGGGTCTTACTTGCTCGATAATCATGGAACGGGTGGCTTCAAATGGTATTGCTTTGGTTGGGAATTCATGGAGAGAAAACAAACACTCCTTGCATTCGGTTTGTTGGCTCTCTTGCTTTTGATGTCGATTGCGCCAATTGTTCAACCCTTCCAAGAAGAACAAAGCGAAGGCTACGAAGTCGCAGGAAGGGCGACAACGACGTGGTCTGGAACGGTTTCCTTAACCAGTGATTATTTCATTAATGTACAAGATGAGTTGCTCATCACATCATGCACCAGCGTGGTTTTGTCTCCAGGTATTCGAATCTATGTTGACGGACGGCTAACCGTTCAAGGAACATCGTCTTGTCCAATCGTCCTGACGAGCTCTTCGACCACAGGCGATCATGAAGGAATACAATTCAATGCATCATCGTACGGACGCGGCAGTACGATTAATCACATGCAAATCGAAGATTCGATTTATGGAATAACCATCTTTGGTTCGAATCCTATTCTCAACAATGTTACAATCTTCAATCCCGATCGTGTTGGTATCGATATGTTTGGAAGTTCAAGTCCAGTCATTCGAGATTTGCATGTTGAACAAGCAGGTCGTAACGTTCCGTTCCAAAACGACTGGCGCTATGGTATTGGGTTGTCTGTTGGAGATGGCTCCACTCCAATCGTTCAAGGGGCTTACTTCACCGATCATCTTCTGCGTGGAATGAATCTTTGGGGTGGATCTGGAGGTATCTATCGTGATGTTGTCATGGATAACATCTCAGGTTCCGTTCTTGGAGAAGCAGCTGGAGTTTGGGTTGAGGACAGCATACCGCTGTTCGAGGATTTAACCATCGACAAGAGCGATACTGGAATCATTGTCCGTCACATTGACGATTCTGGAAACACGCGTGGAGTTTTCCGCGATGTTGTCATTTCCAACAGCATGTATCGAGGAGTTTATCTCGACAAGAACAATCACACGAATTACACCAACTACGAAACTGCAGATTTCACAAACCTCTCCGTATTGGGGACTGGATCTTCAGGAGCTACAACACCCGGTATTGCCTTTGCTGCTATCGAAATTAATGCAACAGGTGCATGGCTAGAGAACGTTCTTGTTGATGAATCCTCATCGGTCGGAGTTCGTTTGTTCTTTGTTGATTCAAGCACGACGTTGCGAAACATGACCATTCGTGATGCAGGAGAGGCCGGACAGGGACCGCATTCTGCTGGATTGAGTATTCAGACATCGTACTTTGCGGCCCATCTTGAGGACATCGAAATTAGTGGCTCTCCAGGCCCGGGAATACATTCCTCAAGTGGTGGTTCCCTGCAAGGATTTGATTGGAATTTACACAACAATTCCGAACAAGGACTGTTCATTGATTCTGCTACGGTGGTTGTTGATGGTATAACCACCTCAAACAACGGATTCTCTGGCGTTCATACCTTTGATGCTCGCTACATACACCTCTCGAATCTATCCTCAGTTGATGATGGAGCACTCGGTGCAAACGATATGGATCAAGCAGGCTTATCCTATCAGAAATCCAATGATTTGGAAACCACATCAGGCGACGTCGTTTGCATGGATTGCCGAATAGAATCACCTCAGGGTCATGGGGTCTACGTGATCGATTCAGTCGATCTTTGGCTTGACAACCTCTCCATTTCTGACGTTGATTCTTCGTTGCCAGCAATGTACGTCAACAACGGAGGGTTGACGCTCGGCACTCAAGGTGGACGATTCAATCTCTTGAATGCTAACATTGAGCATGAATCCTCAACAGAGCATGCACTCTACATCGAACAGGCGGCAGGAAACATCGACGCTTTGACATTGATTGGAAATCACTCAGGTGTGTATTGGGATGCTGACCACAATGGAAATTTCCCCTCGACATTGAGCAATACTGAATTTGTTGGAAGCGATTGTCTCAAGCTCGTTAATCATCCCGACTTAGGAGGATATGGCAACACCATTGGGGTGGATTGCAGTGGGCGAATATGGCTCGAAAACTCCGACGTGAATTTTTCCAATCTCGCTGATTCAACTGGGGCGCATATTTTGGATTTGGATTCAGCCTCTCTGATGCATTTGCATCAACCAAGCAACGTTGATCTCTCAATAGCGAACATTCCGTCAGGGGCGACAGTCGATGTTGCTTGGGATGTTACGGTCTGGGTTGTCAATAATCGTTCAAACGGTGTACCTAACGCCTTTGCAAACGTGACCTTTACTCAATTCGAACCGTCTGTTGAAGCGTTCACAAGCGATGTAGGGCAGGTTCTCTTGTCGGACTTCATTGGTCAGCGATGGACCAATTCAGGGGCTTCAGCCATCAACGATGTTACTGTCGATTGTGGCTATGATAGTCAAAGCAATTCCACAACCACAAGTCTCGATGGAGATCAAGTAATGTATTGCAGGCTCGAATTGGACAATCAACCCCCATTCCTCAATTGGAGTTCGCCAATGGACGGGGATGTTTTCCCTTCACAAGGACAAGTTCTCTTCGATGCACAGGAATCGTGGGATTTGGACAATGATCCGCTTACTCTGACGTGGACTTCTTCCTTGGATGGTGTGATTTCGGTTGCACAAAGTACTGCTCCATTCCTTGCAAACGATGGCCTTTCAGGATTTGTTCTTAGCGATGGAATTCATGACATTACATTGGAAGTGTGCGATAATGCAGGTCATTGTGTTTCAGAAATACGTACCATTGAATTGACAAATCTTGCACCTGAACTCAATGTGTCTTTTGAACCATCCATTACTCAATGGAACGAACTCATCATGCCACAAACAGGAACAGTCGTCATCAACACATCGGGAACATTCGATCCTGAGGGCGATGATTTTGCTTGCATCATCACGTTTGGTGGTTACACCCGTGCATCTCCTGTCTGGGACAATCAATGGGTTTGCCCAGAACAGTTGTCGTACACCTTCGACCATTTCTCCGATGATCCTCCTGCGATTTTCTTCCTCAACGTCTTTGCTTGGGATCAAGTTGGTAACAATGCAACGTATTCTGTAGAGGTGAAACTCTACAATGAAATGCCTTCCTCATCGTTCACACTTGAACGAAATGGAACTGCGAGCGAGGACTCAATCTTCTTCAATGGAAGCAGTTCCATGGACCCAGAAAACAATCCCATTTCCTTCGAATGGTGGTCAAATGTCGATGGCTCTCTCATGACTGGGCAAGGCATCGAGAACATCTCATGGAACGGTTATTTGTCTCGAGGAGTCCATCAAATCGAGTTGAGAATTACTGACAATCGAATGGATCATGGTGGACAACTTTCGGTTTCGTCTCAATTGATCACAGTCGACAATTCCGCTCCGAAGGCCGTCATTGAGGAACTTGATGTCTTTTCTGAACTCGATTCATCTGTTCTGATCCCATTCAGTGCAAATGGTAGTGGAGATTTCGATTCCGCCTGTTTCACCTTCCCGAGCGATGGAACTTGGCATTGTGCTGAAAACGAACCTGCAGCGGGTTCAGAATTCTTGCAAATCGATTGGTCCAGCGACCTTGATGGGCGATTAACTCCAGAAGATGAGGATTGGCTGACCTTTGAAACACGGCTATCTGCAGGAGTTCATGTCATCACGCTAACACTTGGTGATGGAATCAACGATAACGTTTCAACAACTCGTACTCTTCAAGTCGCAGAATCAGCACCTGTCCTGGTTCTTGACTCTCCCTTCAACGGTAGCCAATTCGCTTCCAGCGATGTAATCGCTGTTGATGCACGGCAAAGTGTCGATTACGATGAAGATGCATTTACGATGACGGTTCGTACATACGATTCGTCTTCCTCCACATATCTTCCAATTCTTGAGGACGTTTCAACAACCGTTGTTCATGACCTTCAACTCGATGCAGGTTTGCAAACAATTCAGATTGAGTTGACCGATTCAACAG
Source organism: Candidatus Poseidoniales archaeon (assembly GCA_013911465.1). Lineage (GTDB taxonomy): Archaea > Thermoplasmatota > Poseidoniia > Poseidoniales > Poseidoniaceae > MGIIa-L2. The sequence continues at coordinate 1,258 of JACETE010000052.1, read as the reverse complement.
GCAAAAACAGGGTTGAATTCATTGAACTTCTCATCATCCCAACCGATCCAGTCGCAGTCATTGTTTCGCCAGAGAATTTGGCTTCGATCGAACCAGGAACGCCTATCGTGTTCGAAGGTGCTTCAAATGATGCAGATGATGACCTCGTCGTTCGTGAGTGGAGACTGCATCTACCTGGTGTTCAAACGAGTGTATTGAGTACACAATCAACCTTTACGCAAGCCTTCTCCCCAGGGTCACACCACGTCTCGTTGTATGTTCAAGATGCACGAGGAGCATCATCTGAACAACACATCAATTTCACCGTCCGTTCCAGCCTACCTGAACTGGTCCAAACCAGCCTGGTTCTTTCACAAACCGAGTTTGTTTCTGATGAGCGGGTTACGCTTGATGTCTCCGTTCAACTGATTGACGCAGATGGAACAACAGACGATGTCAGAGTCGATATCGTTCACAACATTCAATCATGGAGTTTCAATCTCTCCGATGAAAACGGAGATGGGATTTGGGAAGGGTCGCTTAGCTTCCAACCTTCGGGAGCTGGCCAGCCTAGTTTCAAAGTGATTGCAACGGATGGTGAAGGTGACTCTGCAAGTGTTGATGTTCTCTACACTCCACTGAAAGTTGTTGAAGCGGATGGGTCTGGTTTCATGTCAACGGGAGTCCTCATTGCAAGCGTCGGACTTGTCATCCTTGTTGCCTTGCTCATTACATTGCAACGCCGTAAACAGGCTGCTGTGGAGATGAAGATGATCGACTCTTGGGGAGTCTTTGGTGATGGTTTGACCGATAAAGAAGAGTCTGAAGATCCACCTGAAGAAGACCAAGTTTTGGACTGGGACAATGTCTGATAGGGGCAATACTAACTCTACAAAAGTGTAATAAGTAAATTAATTTTAATCCAACACATGAGAAAATCACTTGCTCTCCTTCTTGTTGGACTGATGATTGTAACAACCCTGCCTGCGAATGTTGCTGCAGACGAACCTGAACCCATCGCTTGGGGTATCGAATACGACTACGCGAACCTCAACACAGACATAGCCTCTATGATTGGAATTGACCTCCAAGAAGTCTTCCAAGAGGTCATGGCAGCTGGAGATGATTCAGGTATTGATCTCCTCATCGGAAGTGTAACCAGCGGTTCCACAACCATTGTCTTCGAACAATACGATGGCCCTATGTCCACACTCAGCGTTGATGGAACTCCCACAGATTTCTCTACGAAAGTGACTGAATTGACTGTACGCCACGGTCT
>JACETE010000051.1 GCA_013911465.1 Candidatus Poseidoniales archaeon | reverse complement strand
GTGTCAAAGGATTCGTCCAATTCTTACAAGAACGACTGTCTGGATTGGGTGCAACGGATGCAATTTGTCAACGCTCATTCGATGCTTTTGCTCAACAACATCAAGACATGACCTCCCCTTGGGATTGGTCAGATTCGGTGTTGACAATTCTCGCGTCCTCAATTCGGAAAAACCTGTTTCCAATTTTTGTTGCAGGAAACAAAGCGGATCTCGCTCCTGAGGGCGTGCTTGAACATTTACATGGTGTCTTACCACACTTTATTCCATGTTCAGCAGAAACAGAATTAGCACTACGTCAAGCAGGCAAGGCTGGTTTCATCGAATACAAATCAGGGTACTCCTCATTTGAATTAAAGGATGAACAATCGATGAATGAAGCACAAAAGAAAGGTCTTGCAGTCCTTGCAGAACGCGTCAAGAAATTGGATGGAACTGGATTGATGAAATTACTTGATTATGTTCTCTTTGACGAACTCGATCGAATTGTAGTCTACCCGGTTCAAGATGAAAGCCAGTGGACAGATGGCGACGGTAATGTCCTTCCAGATGCATTTGTTGTTCAGAATGGAATCCAAGCTAAGCAAGTAGCCTACAAAGTGCATTCCGATTTGGGTGATGGCTTCATCAAGGGAGTTGACGGACGCACACGTAGGATTGTAGGCGCAGAACACGAACTCTCTGATGGAGACGTTCTTCGCATTCACTCGAAGTGAGTCTCAGTGCCCTTTTGGACGTTCATAATCAGGCGTAAGTCGAGCGAGTGTGCTCGAATACTTTGCAGCACTTGTCAAGAACAGGACAATGGAAGCAAGGGTTAGGAGCGTGAGCATGATCAGCATATACCATCCCCACGGATCGATACTTCGTACAGTCGTGATGTAAATCCCCCACAATACGGTAAGGTAGAGGAAAGGACGGTAACGACGGGTTACGGTACTGAGTCGAGCAGACCTCAAGGTGTCATCGTAGAGGTTCGCAACCTCATCTTTGCTAACGTAGCCGTGTTCAACTCCACAGCGTGAACAAACTTGTGTATTCGGTCCATTCCCGTGGATGAACGATTCCCTAGGATAGGTTGCTGAACAGAGTCGACAGATTGGCATCTTCTTCCCTCATTCCTCTCCAATCGATACCGTCATTTCAACCATGCGCTCAATAATCTAGGAATTTCAAGAGAATATTCCCTCCAGAAGGACTACCTACGGATTCAGGATGAAATTGGACGCCAAAAACTGGATGTTTCTTTGAACGTAGTCCAAGAACAAGGGATTTTGTGTCATCCGTTGCATCAATGATCGCATTCTCGTTTTCGGCTGCCTCGGCTGTTAGATGGGTTAAGGAGTTGTACCTCGTCATCGATATGACACCAAGTTCAGCAAACAATCCATCCCCAGTATGGAGGCATTTTACTGGGGTGCCATGGACTGGGCCAATGGGGCTTGGAACCAGTTCCAAACCTAATGCGAGTCCAAGCGCTTGGTGTCCGAGACAGACCCCAAGCAAGGGGGGTGTTTCACCTCGAACCGCAAGTCTGGCAAATTCCATTGTCAAAGGGCTGTCTTGAGGCCACCCAGGTCCTGGTCCTAGAACAATATGCGAAGGTTGTAGTTCATTGATAAGTTGGGATGCTGAACGTTTGGAATGTTCTCTTCCAGAAATGATGTTGACATGATGTCCATGTCCACATATGTCGTGAGCGATGTTGTAGGTGAAGGAGTCTAAATTATCGATGAGTAAAACTGCGTTCTTCTCAAAATGTTCTGTATGTATCGAGGTTGAAACCACATGATTCGATTGCCGATTTTCAAGTGGTAAAGGATGAATTGCGAGATGTTTGGATGTGATTATATGGACTGAATCCTCAAGCCAACCCATCGATCGTAAGAGGCCATTCGCCTTCCATTTCGCTTCAGCAACTTCCGATTTTGGATTTGATTCGATGGTGATTCCACCACCTGCAGTCACACGAGAGAACCATGATTCTCCCTTTCTATGAAGCTCAGCAGTTCGAATGAGAATGTTCCATGATGAGTCGCCCGTAGATGGGTCGAACCACCCAAGCGACCCCGTCCAAAACGAGCGAGGCTTCTGTTCCAGTTCATCAATCGCAGCGCAAACAACCGTTCTCGGGCAACCTGTAATCGAGCCCCCAGGAAAGATTTTCTCAACAGCATCAAAAACATCAACGTCGGGATTCAATCGACCCTTGATTCGAGACACAAGGTGTTGAACTTCTGCATAGACCTCAACATCGAATCGTTCAACCCATACCTGGTTAGGCTGAGCAATTTGGCCGACGTCGTTTCGCATCAAATCAACCAACATTCGATGTTCAGCACGTTCTTTTCGATCGGAAATCATTTCCTCTCGTAGGAACACCTCTTCTGCATCTGAAGCCCCTCTGGGCGCAGTTCCCTTGATTGGAGCTGTCGTAATGATGCCACGTTGTGTAGAAAGAAGTGATTCAGGTGATGCGGATACGAGAGCGAATTCTTCGTCTTTCATGTGAAGAAATCCAGAGTATGGTGCAGGATTTGAGGATACAGAGTGACAAAAGACATCCCATGGTTCTGATTTAATCTCCCCTTCCCATGATCGTCCGAAATTGAGTTGATACAACTGCCCATCGGTGATTGAGGACTGAACGTTACGAACAATTTCTTCATGCTCTTCATCGGTGGAATTGGAGAGAGGTGGCTGGCATTGAATTAATTCAGAGATTGGATTAGCCTCCACTTCTTCTTTCATACAAGCATCAACGTTTTGCTTCCAATCATGATCAACAGACAGAACTGTGAGTTGTTCATGTTCTTTGTCGAAAACAATGCATCGTTCAATTTCCCATAAAACACAAAGCAGTTCACCTTCATGAGGGGGATGCTGCAATTGGATTGGTTGGGTCAATTGGACCAGATCGTACGATAGCGCCCCGGCCCAAAACGGCCCATGTAGCGGGACTCGTTCGGAAGTTTCTGCTGAAAAACGATCCACATTTCCAGTACACAAATCCCTCAAACCAACAGCCAGAGAAGCACTGGAAGTGGATGTATCAGAAGCCCACTTCTTGCCGTCCCAAAGTTCTCGTTGAAACGTGAATTGAACGCCCTGTACAAGGTTTGTTTCACCAGACAGGGGCGAATGCGGATGCGCTATAGGCAGGATATCTCGAGAAGGTTGACGAACAATGACCCTTCGCCTTGATGGTCCACAAAGGACTGAGAACTGGGAGAGGTGACTCAATGGCCCCGATGAAATCAACATCAACTCATCAGGTGCACCATAGTTCCCTGCACCGATTCCAAGCAAACCTTTCCTCATAAGGCGCTCTCGAAGAGAACTGAATGGAATCATGTCCAGACCTCCGTCCAATACTCGGCGTTGAGATACTGTTCCTCTAGAATTGAGATGCACGCATCGAACAATCGAGAATCTTCATCTCCCATTGGTTCTCCATCGATTGATTCTATTTTGACAACACCAACCCCGCTCCCTACTGCAATGGCTTCCGAACACCTTGCAACCAATCGCTCGTTTAGTAGTCCGGATTGAATATGAAAACCTGCTGATAACAACGAACTCCGCAATGATTCGAACATAACAGATTCGACCGATAGAGAGGAATTACTGTACCACAAGACTCCATCTTCATCCATGATAATTGGGGAACATCGGTCTCCATCAACAATCGCAAATTCATGTATCAACAATGCCAAGTCCGCACCTGAACGAGCAGCGTGATTTTTCGCTTCAATGTAAGGCGTCCATGCACCATGCTTCGTTCCAGCAATTCGCTTCGGCCAAATAGGACTTGGTATTGTTATCGCATCAATGCATTCATTTTGTATTGAAAATGGACGATATGAGATCTTGAGTTCAGAGTTACTCGTACACTCGATTCGGACGAGTCCTTCGCCCAATTCAGGTGGGTTTTTGAGCAATACTCCCAGAATAGAATCTCGGTTGATTGATTTTTCATCAATTCTTAATTTCGCGGCGTGCCTCATCATTCGTTCAAGATGTGAATCGAACAGGAATAGTCCTTGAGATTTTGAGAATCTCATCGTTGTAAAAACGGATGAGCGAGGGCTCTGTACATCCTCGCTCATGAACGGTCCTTACCACACTATGCCTTGAGCATCACGGTATCACAACAAGTCGTCCAAGAACGACGTATCAATTGCTGGATTCGTTTGCTGGCGGTTTGTTCCAATATCGAGATCGTTCAACAAGGAATCATCCACTGGTGTTCGTACCGGGTTCATGACGGGTCGTGAGGAAACATATTGCTCACGGTCAATGTCTTGGCGTTCGATTCTGTCTGCAGCTTGGAACAGTGCATCTGCTTGTACAGGCGTAGTTGGTGGAGGAGGAGGAGCATTGGTTGTTGGAGGAGTGTTCCAAGAGTCGTCGCTAATTCCCCAAGTTGCAGTTTGGATTTCCCATTCCTTGTCCTTCTGTGACCTCGCTCCACGTCCACGAACAATTGCAAGCAACAAGAAGAGCGAGACGATGATGAGGCCTGCAACAATGAGGTTGGGCGTGGTCAAGAGCGACTCGAGACTGTTCTCGGAAGTTGTTTCTTCGGAAACCTGTCCAGAAGCATCGACTGCAGCAATCCTCTTTGCATCCACTGATTTCTTGACTTCATTTTCGTCGAAGGTTGTTACTGAAATGAACCAGTCCGAAGTGTTTGAAAGATCTGAAAACAATGTCTTCGTAATCAAGAACGAGTTTGCGGTTCTGGTTTCTCCAACAAAGGTTGCATCGGAAATATCCATGAAGTCATCTGAACTGATGTGGATTTGATAGCCTTCAACATTTAGTCCATTGGACTGATTCCAAGTGGCAAGAATATTCGTCTCATCAACCCATATCAGTGTAATGCCTTCAATGGTAGGGAGATAATTTCCGGGGTCTGTTACACCGTCATCTACGGATTGGGCAGATACAACTGTCAAATCAGTCTTTATCGAGTTTGCAGCTGAATCAACAGGAACCACTGTCACCCAGGTTTCTTGTCCCGGAAGTACGGGTAGGTCGCCTGCGAGTGTTGAAATTGTAACCGGGAATGATGGATTTCTATCGAGTGTAATGATTGGAGCATTAGGACCGTCTGCACCAACTCCTACGCTGGTGTATGACCACGAAGCCGCATACACCTCGTATTGATACACGTCACTGGCAGTCGATGGTTCGAATTCAAGATGAAGTGCTGAACCATCATCCATTGGACGATCAGTCAATGTTATGTTTTGGAGACGAGGCGGGGGTGTTGTATCTTCGAAATTGTTGATGGGTACAACACTTGCAGAGAGCAACGAATCTGTGTACACATTTCCTTGGAGGTCGTGGACAGTTACGGTAACGAACAGTTCAACACCTGGTCGAATAAGTTGTGGTGTATCTGATGGACCGAATTCATCGCTTTGTGTTGCTCCATAGAGAGCTGTATTCAGGGTTAATTCGATTGGATTCTTATCCTCATCAATCCATTGTTTGTCGATCACAACACAACCACAGGATGCAGGGTCATCTCCGTAAGCATTCCAAAGATATCCAATGTCATCAACAGGTTTGTCAGCTGCCCAAACGATGTATTTGCTAAAGTCACCTGCGTCTGAAATTGACCAAACAACATCAATTGCTGTACCATCGTCATCGGGATGATCGTAGGCTTGTATGCTCTCGATGCGAGAAGGTGGCATTGCAGCACCGTTTGAATTGTCAATCGGTGTAGCAGTTACAATCTCAACATCATTGAGATTGCTGTTGAGCCATGTGTCATAGGCGACAACTCCGATGTAGTATTCCAAGCCATTTCCAAGAGGCAATCCGTCTAGTTGAGACACAATTGTTGAATTATCATCACAGTTGTTGACGATGGTTGATTCAGAGAAACCAGCAACGGATGTAGGAGTGGTGGTGAACACGACACCTGTGATCATGAAGACGACGTAATATGCACAATCGTCAGCATTGCTTACATCCCAACCTACCGTGATTCTTCCGCCTTCATCATCAGGCGTGTCAATGGCCCAAACGTTCTCGAGTCGAGCTGGTGGTATGCCATCATCAACACCTCCAGTCGGGACGACTGGGCCGATGATTGTTGCATTCAGCATGTCTTCTTGACCGGTTAGGTCGACACAAGTGAACCCAAGCCAATATGGCTTACCAGGCTCGAGGTTGAGGATTGTAGTGTTTCCTTCGCTCGGCAAAACAGCAGTTTTCACAGAAAGGCCGAGAATATTTGTCATGGGTTGAGTTGAGCTGTAAATCCGAGTTTCCAGAAGATCCAGAGCAGTACATCTTGCCCATTCAGTTTCCAAATCACCAGCAACCCCGCCATCGAGTGGCTGAGCAATTGCCCATTCAGGCGGCGTTGGAACTTCGTTACTCGTAGTGACTGGGCCAAATACTTGGCTCGGTAGTCCGTATCGACCGTTGTTGTATTCGACAACGACAAGTGCATAATAATCGACACCATCGACCAAAGGAACGCCGTTTGCGGTAGTAACATCGGCCTTCAAGCGACTGTGAATGGATTCTGACTTGTCGATGATTCGTCCGACAAGATCGATGTCTGTAGGGAGGCCTGTCCAAGGCTGGTCGCTAACGTACACGAGATACCGGCTGAAGTCAGGATCGTGAACCAATGTCCACTCAACGGTAAGTGCGCCACCGCCGTCATCTGGACGGTCGTACATGTCGGCGATTTCAACAGGCGTGTCGAGTCGAACCCAATCGTAGGTTAGCCGAACCTCAATTGAACCGTTTGAAGGAGCTATCAGTTTGATTGGAACAAAGCGAGTCCCATTGAGCAGTTGTCCGTTATTGATGGCGAGTTGGAGGCTGTCTTGAACGCCTGAACTGTTGTTCAATTCAAGAATTGCGTCGTATCTTAGCGTGTTTGATTTCGCCCAAACAGCTGCGTTCGAGACCGGGGATGTCATGACCAGAGGAACTGTTTGGAACAAGAGACCGTGGACTCCGGGTTGGCCAATCGATGCGTCCAATGCCACCGGTGCGTCAGGAGATACGAGATCAATGGCATAACCAGGATGTGTCATGTTAGAGATGTCGATGTATTGTGAATTGAAACCAACATTGAGTGGATTTGCGTAGCGTGAGCTTTGGCTTTCCATTTCATCAAACGCTGGTGCTGATGTCCAACCTCGGACACCTCCAGCAGTGGAAACAAACCAGAAACCGTTCGCTCCAACTGCCACATTGCTCGGGTTTTGAACCGTTGCAGATTTGACGCTGGAATGTGCAGTCGTATGAGCCTCAACAATCGCCATGCTGTTCAATCCCATGAGCATGAGATGTGTACCATCGCTACTCATTCTGTAAATCGGCCATGATGGAAGTTGGAAACTTGCTAAACCATCCTCAAACTCATTCGAGAGGCCATCATAGTGAACCATTGGACCAACATCAGTTGCAATGTGGATTCCAGCATAATCGGATGCTACAGAAGTAATGTAATTGGATGGAAGTTGGTCGAATCGGTGTGTTTCAAGGACAGTGTTTGTAGAGGAATCCATCAACGTAGCACCAGGGCGTTCTGATCCTGCCCCATCGTGTCCGAGGATGAGTTGTACCCCTTGATTGACCGTTGGATTGGAATAGGTTTCAATGGACCATACCGAGTTACCAAGTAATCCATCTGCGCTTGTGTTGGTACTGATTGCCCCAGTTGTTGGAATGTATTGCGTCAAGCCACTAGCAGATGCAATGTAGAGCGTGTTGGAGATGAATTTCACATCCTCAATGTTAGAAGATGGAAGCCCATCTGCTGTAGTGAGCGGGTTATCCCAGTCGTTGGCGGTCATGTTCCAGCGCCCAATTCCGTTTTGAGTTGCAACGTAAACGTGGTCGTTGGAAACAGCGAAGCCTTGGATATTGTCCGATGGTAATCCAGACAGAAGTTGGCCACTTCCGAATTGTTGGGTTGCAACATCAAATGTTTGAACACCGGCAGCGGTTGAGAACGTTCCAAGTAATCCCACATACAACGTTGAAACTCCGTTTGATTGGTAGAGCTTCAAACCACCGAGGCTGTCATGAATCGAACCTGTCATTCGTTGCAGGTTACCTGTTGTTGCATCGAGTGTGTACAGGCCACTTCCAGACGTTGAGATGTAGATCGTTGTTCCATCCATGATCATGTCTTCGATGGAGGTGAAGAACGGAAGAGACCATCCTTCTTCCCATTCAATTGCTCCAGTTGAGTTGAATGATCCTTGCAGGATTCCTGTCGACCCCTGCCCTCCTCCGTTTCCATTTGTTCCTGAAGATTCTGTAGCAACCCATATTTTCGTGCCATCGCTCACCATTGAGCGAATGTTTCCACTGACCAATGCTGGCAACTCGAATGCTGTATACAAGCCAGAAGTACCAAGTTTGTCTACTCTGGAGTAGCCACTTGCCGCTCCAGCTTGTCCAATCAACCATTCTGTTCCAGTGTGCTTGACGGATGTAACAGGGGTACCAATTCGTTGCAAACTTGCTTGACCTGAAATTGCGCCGAGGGTGGAAATGATAGCAAAACCACCAGCATCATCGTATCCAATCATGAGTTTACCGTTTGCGTAATCCATTGCATCAAGCCACATTGGTTCTTCGGGAAGGTTGTTTGTACCTGCTGTAATTTTCGACAACCATGTACCAGAAGCTGTGTCGTACTTTGAGATTCCTTGATTGTCAGCATCGTACCCGACGTACAATGTGTCTGCAGTGTCGCATGCTACTGCTGCTACACGCCCGTTGCTCAAGACAGATGTTGTAAACGAACCTTGGACGGAGGAACTGTTGAGGTCCATGTAAACAACGCCACCGTTGTTGTTGAACAATCCAATGTAAAGAGAAGAACCACATTTGCTCATCGAGAGAGGGTATCCGTTGGGAATTCCATTTTGACCTGTGTTGAAGGTCGTCCATGTCCCTGTCGATCCATCAAGGTGTCCAACAATTCCTCGTTGGAATCCTCCCCACCCTGCGAAGGTAGCCGAACCGACGACGAGATGAAGACCATCGGTCCACAACTCACCAACCCAATCGCCCATGTTGTTGGGCAAACCATTTCCGGGAGTCCAGGTTGATTCCCATGAAAACGATGTCTCATTGAAGCGTTCCACACCGTCTTCTGTAGCGAAGAGAACGAGGCCATCGTACTCGATGATTTCTCGGATTGGGAATTCGAGGTTATCCCAGAATCCTAACTTTGTACCACTTGGGCTGTAGACTTCAAGTCCAATTTCGCCCCATGAAATCCACGTGTGGCCGCTGGAGGACTCGTATGCAGTGACACGGTCTACTTGACCTGATGGAAGAACGGACGTGTTCCAAGAACTGGTTGGAAGATCGTATTGAACGATACCCCCGCTACCGTCCTGATTCCACCACTGGCCAGAGACGACACTCGCCAACAAGGTGTCTCCAATGATTTCTAGGCCAACGATATCTCCGCCGTTTTCTCCAATTTCTTGACCTGCATCAAGAGGTGTGATTGAGGCAAAGTTTGCAACATCAATCCCGTAAATGCTGTCACTTGATGTTCCTTGGTGATAGTACATGGTGTTTCCATACATCGTTAAATCGTACGGATTACCGTTTCCAGAGTACAATGAATTTGACTTTTCAATATCATAGAATTCAGTGCCGTTCGCAGTACCAAGAAGCTGGAATCCATCTTGTCCGCCAATCCAAATGTAGCCCGGCCGAATGTCAGCAATGAGGCTTGTAACTTGCTCATTCCCTCCATCGAGAACGTTATCTTCGGTCCACGTTTGAAGCCATTGGCTGTTGTTAATATCCCATCGAGCAACACCAATTCCAGTCAGTCCAATGTATGCAACATCATCTATGATTTCAATGACTGCGGCAGATGTTGAAGCGGTAGCCTCCCATTCACCATCAACAGTGAAGCTACTCTTATCGATGAGTCCTACGCCGCTGAATGTTCCTCCGAAGATAGTTGTGCTGTTTGCACCTACAACATATGTTGCCCAGTTCGGCATACCGTCGTAAACATTGAGGCAGTCATCGATAGCACCAGAACTTGGCGTATATCGGCAAACGCCGATGTTTGTTCCAGCATACATCCAGTTCCCGTCGAGTTCGAAATCGAAGTGTTGAGATGGCCTGCGAGTCCAGTCACTCCCAGATGTTGTCAAACCACTCATGGAGGAACCGTCCCAAATAAAACCTCCAAGTTGAGTTCCTATCCATAGGTCGTTTCCATTGACTTCCAACGCATAGATGTTGTTTGAGGTCATGATCGAGTTGTCCGAGTTGAGTGGTGTAAGTATCTCTCCCGTCGTCAAATCTTTTCGAGCAACGCCATAGCCCGCAAGCCCCA
>JACETE010000050.1 GCA_013911465.1 Candidatus Poseidoniales archaeon | reverse complement strand
TTTTTTTCACTTCCATTTTTTGTTGTGTTTACACAGAGAACCCGCTGTTCTCTCTTTCCGAATCAAGGGTATCCAAATTTGTACGCTTGATCTCGGGAGAGGCGCAGAGCTTGCGCTCTGCACATTCTGGTGCGGAGGAATCTTGAACAACATCACTGGTATGCTTTCGCCCATCAAAAGGAGCGTAGTGCATCGAAATTGTCCTGTAAGATTGGTTTACTTTTTCCTCCAAATTCATCGCTTTTCACGGGGTGTTCTTAGGGAACCCAACGTTCCCTCTACCATCTACAAACATCCGAGAGTATATGAAACCAACGCCTTTTGACATCAAAGATTCCGTGGAGGGGGTAAGAGAACAGCTGCAGAGTGTGAGAGGACAAACCGCTCGAGTGTTTCAGAGAGTTTTGCACTGGAGATCTTGTGTATGCGTTCTACACCATTACCGCTTGCTGGTGAAAAGAGATCCGAACCGCTGTCCTTTGCAAGCCTTGCCAGGGCGATTTTTGCTGCCCGTATGACGTTTGACCCCTTGATCCGCACATCTCCCGAACCAAGCCCAAGCCTGTGGACAAGAGCGCCTTGATACTCTCCTTTTTCTCGCCCCATCGCGATCATTCCTAGGATGATGAATTGGTTTCGAATTGATGCATCCCATTGGTTAAAATCTTCAGGAAACCTTGTTTGAAGGGATTCAAGAAGGTTTTTTGTGGAGCCACTGTACATTTTTATGTCGAATGCATCAGACTCTATGCGTTTTGAAAAGTTTGCGTCATCTGGAATGATTTCTCCGAATGGCTTCCACATCATATCATAGGACAGCCACGAATTGAGTTTGGTCGAGAAGAAAGGATCCGAACCCCTCCAATAGTAGGCGCAGCGTTGAAGAAGTTCGGGCGCAATTTCAGAAAACGATTGGGGGTCTTGGTCACTCAATGTTTTGAGTGCTTCCAAGAAGCGTTCATTTTTTTTCTTCGTGGAAAGGGCCTCAGCATTCATTTCCATCGGTTCTACCTCCTTCTTTGTCATATAATAAGAATCGTTCTTGTTTCTTTCTGTGTCTTGCGTCATCATATCCACCCATCTGGATATGAAGCAGTCCACCGTTTGTAAAGATGCCACTGTTTAGAAACGCTTCATCATGGATCGGTGCGGGCCTACATTTGAAATCGAATAGGGGTCGTCGATAACTTTCCAGCCTTGAGATTCATAGAATGGAATCGCTACTTCACGTGCCTGCAAAAATCCACACACTGCACCGAATTGTTCCTTCGATCCCTGTTCGAGTGAATTGAGAATTGTTGCTGCGAATCCGTTTCTTCGATGGGCATCAAGCGTTCCCATTTGTCGAATTTGGATAGCAGGACGATGATCATCGTCAAGATGGGAAAACGGAGGTGTCTTCGGGCCATCTTCACCTGGAAAATCGGATTGTGCTCCATCACTTGATTCGGGTATCAGATGACTTCGTCCAACCGCTACGATCGTACCATCGAGTTCAACATATGCATGCAATGCATTCACATCATCCGCAAGGATTTCAGCTCCTCGCTCAAATCCTAATGGCCTCCTAAGAATTTGATATCGACAATCGTAGTATGCTGGTGATGGTTCCCAGTTTGGTCCAGTCACGTGAAGCATATTTCTTGCTCGTCTCCGATTCGTGATAAGCATAATTGATGAGACGCGTTGAAATACAACATATTGGTGGCAACATCACCGCACGGATAGCAAAGCTTGGCCATGCCGGGGATTGCAAATCCTCTTACCTGGGTTCAAATCCCAGTCCGTGCTCCAAAAATCCAACCAAATGCCAAAGAATTGGAAAGTCTTGAAGAAGAATAGCGAATTCGTAGTGGCGTAGAGCGGTGATATCATGCCTAAAATCAGCCCTGCTTTTTCGAAAATTGGACGCGGGTTTGCTGCTTATCTTGCACCTCCCGAACCCGATGTTATTCGCTTCACGGTCGGCCAACCGGATTTTGATACGCCTGATGTCGTCGTCCAATCTGCTGTTGATGCTCTGCATCGTGGAGAGACAGCATATACACGTTCTCAGGGGAGTGCTTCGTTATGTGAAGCCGTCACCAACCATCTCCATACGCTTCAAATCAACTCAGATCCAGAAGATGTCGTCATTACTCCAGGTTGCAAGCAAGCCCTGCTCTATGCACTAATGACCACAATAACGCCCGGTGATGAGGTTCTCTTACTCGCTCCTGCTTGGCCTTCTTACGATGGTATGATTCGAATTTTTGGCGGCGTGCCAATCCATGTTCCCGTTTCTCGGCCATCGTATCACCCAGACTTTGAAGCACTTGAGTCAAGCATTACTGAAAGAACAAAGGCAATCATGCTCAATTCTCCAAACAATCCTACTGGGGCGGTTTACACCCCTGACGAAGTGGAGCAAATTGCTGCGTTCGCTGAGAAGCATGATCTGTGGATCATTGACGATATGATTTATTCCACACTTGTTTGGACAGAACACGATTACACTTCACCGATTCATTTTGATGGTGGAGAAAACAGGACAATCACGGTTGGTGGCTGGTCAAAGGGTTGGGCAATGACGGGTTGGAGGATGGGTTGGATCACTGGCCCACCAGAACTTATGGAAGCTGTGAAGACCTGCCAGACATCTGCCGCAACTCATATTCCAACGTTCCTTATGCCAGCGGGAGAGGTCGCTTTACAACTCGAGGATGAGACAAAAGAAATGGCTGAGTCGTTTGCCATGCGACGAACTGTTATGCACGAAGGGGTCAACAAATTACCAGGAATACGTGCCCCTGAACCCGAAGGTGCGTTCTACATTCTTGCGGATGTATCTGGGACTGGAATGACCGATATTGAATTCGCAGACCGTGCTCTTGCTGAAGCACGCGTTCAAGTGATCCCTGGTTCCTTAATGCAAGGCGGAGAAGGCCTCATTCGTCTCTCTTATGCCACTTCTCTTGAGAATATTGAGGAAGGAATCGAACGATTGAGCCGATGGTTGAATGAAGTTATTTGAAACGCATAGTAACTTATGCATTTCAAATAGACGGGCTAATTTTGTAGAGTTTGCCGTTTGATCCAAAGACCGCGAAGTAGAGATCCCCGTTTGGATGGAATGCTATTGGTAGTGGTGTGCCGACATCTTCTGCGAAAACTGAAGTCGTTCCTACAACCTCTCCACTTCGAGGGTCAAGGTCGATTCGAACAATTTCATGTCCTTGTGGAAGAATCGTATTCCAAGACCCATACACAGTTGCGTATATTGTAGTATTTCCACCTGGCAATGACGAGGTCGCAGGGCGATATGCTACTCCGTTCATTGATGTGTGAGGAGTCCATGTAGCAATCGGAGCAATGCTTCCGTCTGGGATGGGGGTTGATGGAGCGTCGTCTGGCCATCCATAATTCCCGCCTTCAACCAACAAATTGAGTTCCTCATCAGGGTGATCTCCTTCCCAATCGCGACCATTGTCTGTGAAGACATAACCAATCTCAGGAACCCAGACACCATCGAATGAATTCCTCACGCCGCTTGCAAGTATTCCATGTGCTCCTGTTGAACCATTCACCCATAGCAACGCTCCATTTCGAGGATCTTCTTCATCGCAAATGTTGCATGTAGAACCGCTGTGCCAAACCAGAGTGCCGTTCGGAAGGACATTGACCGCATTGGTCTGATGGTTGCCCGTGGGAATTCCTGAAACAAGAGTGGTGCGGTTGCTGATTTCTCCGAGTTGCCCGTCATGGTCATAGCGACTCAGTTCACCAGCTTCACTCACAAATAGGTTTGATTCGGTAATTGCGATGTCATGCGGTTTATTCAGGTCTGAGATGAGAAGAGTTCGTTCCATATCCTCGTCTAGTGTGTAAATTTGGCCTCCATCACGATCACAGACAACAAGCGATGACGCATTGAACCACTCAAGGCAGGTTGGACCACCAAGGTTTGTTGCCATAACTTCAATCGCATATCCATCGCCAACGGTTGGTGTGTTGAAGGAGGAATAGGGATAGATTTGGCGAGCCACAAGAAGGACGAAGAGCAGAGAAACCAGTGGAGTGATGTTACGTAACATACCCTTCACTCATCTCTGACCGAATCATGATGTATATTCAACTTTCACTTGGACTGTTTCGTACTTGATGCGAAGAGTAAGGTTGCAATCTTGGCCACAGATGTTGATGTCTTGTTCTCTAAGGGAAATCGATTCAGTAGCATTCCACTTTGTGGCATCTCCACTCGGCTCAACAAGGCAAGGAGAAGGAACAACAATCGTAGAATCTTGGAGTGCGGGGTGATCTTCTGGGACAAGGGCTGATGTCAACACAGTGATGTGACGGCTCTCGTCCATGTCGTTGTAATAGGTCAATATTTGCGCCTTGTAGAGTACATCATCTTGTAGAATCACATACGTTCCGTCGTTTGGAGTCACACGGTGGGCGGATAAATCGTACGTATACCATTCAATTCGGTCAGATGTCTGGTTTGACAGTTGGCTTTCGTTGAACGAAGTAACCTGTTGTATTCCCTTATCTGGAATAAATGCCCATTGAACACCTTCGCTGAAAAAGAGGTCTGTTTTTGAGGCACGCAGTGAAAAATTCGATTGATTCGATTCCTTTTGCATCGGGATTGAGAAGTACGTAAATTCATCTTCAGAGGTTGCGTCAATGGTGTTGGAGAACGTTACACCATCCGATGACAACCGTGATTTGACTTTCGATTCCGAATCCGATTCAACAGACTGACTACCAAGGGAACAGGTGTACACTTGGTCGTTGGCTTCGATCTCAATCGTTAACGACGACCATTCGAGGTCTTCAGCACCTTCACCAAACGAAAGAGTCGCGAGGAGATCGTCCGATTCATTTGAAGTTGAATCGCTCGGATTGACAACAACAGTGTTGTCGGTGCCCAAAGGCGAGTCGTATGACACGACCAGGTAGGTCCATGCTCCAAGTATGATGGTGGCCACCAGGGCGATGGCCACCATCCATCGCTTGTAATTCACCGCATCACGCCTTCATTCATTGGCTTTGACGGCGGCTCATAAACAGAACAGCACCAAGAATTGCCAACATCATGGATGATGCAACAAATCCTGGAGCGTCTTCTGTGTCTTTTGTGTCCGCAGCAGGTTGAACTCCACCATCGCCAACAACAACTTCGCCGTGCATCTTCATGGAGATGTGAGGCTCACATGCGTAGTAGAATGTTTGATTTTCAGTGAAGGTGTGATGGAATGCTACTGTTGTAGCTGCTTGTCCGGATGTAACGCCACCATCGACGTAGGTGTTCGACTCAAATCCATCAACTTGCTTGACGTTGTGGCCCATTGATGCATCTGTCCATGACCAACAAACCGTTTGGCCTGGCTCGATGTTGACGACGGATGGAGTGAATCCATACCCGCTTGATGTTAGACCAATGGTTGCAGCACAGTCGATTCCTTCGAACGGATCAGCCGCTGGTGGTGTCAATACCTTGTCGATAACATGGATGACACCATTGGATGCTGGAACATCTGCGAGAGTTACTGTAGCCCCTTCTGCACCAACGGTTACTGCTCCATCAGCAACTGTGATGGTTAGTTCCTTACCGTTTGCAGCAGAAACTGTGTTTGCTCCATCCGCAAGGTCTGTTGATAGAGTCGTTCCTGCAACAACGTGGTAAAGGAGGATATCAGCGAGGGCTGCAATCTCTTCATCGGTGTCGAAGGTGTCCAGGTCGATACCTGCTGCCGCAAATGCATCATCGCTTGGGGCGAAGACTGTGTATTCAGTGTCACCACTGAGTGTTGTGACAAGATCTGCAACACCGAGAGCTGCTACAAGAGCAGTGTGAATTGTTGTTGCTTGCGCAGTCATTGCAATGTTGACTGCTGGAGTCCACATGTATGCACCACAAACTGCTGCAGTAACATCAGCAACCTGATGCGTAACTGTGTTGTAACAACCAGTGATGGTTTGGCCACCCATTGTGTAGTTCTCGACGTACATGTACGAGTTGCACTCGAGGTTGCTTGCACCTGCGACGATTGTGTGGGTGATGACGTTGTAACAAATCTCGCCTGCTGGTGGAGTGAGGACTTTGTCGATGACGTGAATGACACCGTTGGAAGCAGGGACATCAGCAAGAGTTACTGCTGCACCGTCCGCTCCGACTGTTACAGATCCATCTGCGACTGTGACCGTGAGTTTGTCACCGTTTGCCGCTACGACAGTATTTGCGCCGTCTGCGAGAGCTGCTGATGGAATGCTTCCTGCGACAACGTGGTAGAGGAGGATGTCAGCAAGAGCTGCAATCTCTTCGTTGGTGTCAAAGGTGTCCAGGTCGATACCTGCTGCCGCAAATGCATCATCGCTTGGGGCGAAGACTGTGTATTCTGTGTCGCCACTGAGTGTTGTGACGAGATCTGCAACGCCAAGGGCTGCTACGAGAGCGGTATGGATTGTTGTTGCTTGCGCAGTCATTGCAATGCTGACCGCTGGAGTCCACATGTATGCGCCACAAACTGCTGCGCTGGTGTTGGTAACTTGGTGAGTTACAGTGTTGTAGCAACCGGTGATGGTTTGACCACCCATTGTGTAGTTCTCGACGTACATGTACGAGTTGCACTCGAGGTTGCTTGCACCTGCAACGATTGTGTGGGTGATAACGTTGTAACAAATTTCACCTGCTGGTGGGGTGAGAACCTTGTCGATGACGTGGATAACACCGTTAGAAGATACGACATCTGCAGTGGTTACGGTTGCGTCATCGGCCCCGACTGTGACGGTTCCAGCATCCAAGGTGACTGTAAGTTTATCGCCGTTTGCAGCAACAACATCGTTGTCGCCATCAGCAAGATCGGTTGAAAGGATAGTGCCAGCGACAACGTGGTAGAGGAGAATGTCAGCGAGGGCTGCAATTTCTTCGTCTGTATCAAAAGCAGCAAGGTCAATT
Source organism: Candidatus Poseidoniales archaeon (assembly GCA_013911465.1). Classification (GTDB taxonomy): domain Archaea; phylum Thermoplasmatota; class Poseidoniia; order Poseidoniales; family Poseidoniaceae; genus MGIIa-L2. Next base: position 3,615 of record JACETE010000050.1, on the reverse strand, counting down.
CCTGCATCAGTAAAGGCTTGATCGGTTGGAGCAAAAACGGTGAACGGCCCATCACCCTCTAGAGTGGTTACGAGGTCGGCTTGAACCAGAGCAGCAACGAGAGAGTCATGGACGCCTGTGCCTGCGGCATTGGTCGGAATGTCTTCTGTGGCATCGGCAACGACTGAATACGGCATTGCGGCGAGTAATAGGCAGGCTACGAAAGTATACACGAGTGATTTGCGCATGGTTACACGCCTGCTACCTTCCTTATAAGCCGCTGTATCTGCTCATCGCTGTTAGAAAGGAGAGCGATAATCTTCCACATCTTCTGAAATACGGAGCAATTGGTTGTATTTTGATACACGATCTGAACGAGCTGGTGCTCCTGTCTTGATTTGCCCCGCCCGTGTTCCAACTGCAAGGTCTGCAATCGTCGTGTCTTCAGTTTCTCCGCTGCGATGTGAGACTACATTTCGATAGCCATTCGATGTTGCAAGGTCCATTGCTTCAAGTGTCTCGGTAACGGTTCCTACTTGGTTAACCTTAACCAGCATTGCATTTGCCGCTCCGATGTCTATTCCTTGGGCAAGTCGTTCGGATTGGGTAACGAAAAGATCGTCACCTACAATTTGTACGCGATGCCCTTCTTGCTTGGTCAAAGCAGTCCAACCCGACCAATCGTTTTCTCCAAGTCCATCCTCGATGGAAAGAATAGGATATGCATCCAACCATTCAGAATACATGTCGACCATTTGATCGGAAGAGAGTACCTTTCCGTCCATGTGATAGCCATCAGATTTCTCAAATTCAGTAGCAGCAACGTCAAGAGCTATTCCGATATCATCCGTCGAATAGCCTGCTCCTTCTATGGCGCGAACCATGTACTTCAGGCCGTCCTCGTTTGCAGAAAGATTTGGTGCAAAACCACCTTCATCACCTACGCCTCCGAGTAAACCGTCCGCTTTGAGTTCGCTTTTCAGTTGGTGATAAATCTCAACACCAGCTCTCAATCCTTCCCCAAACGTGTCGAAACCATGTGGCATGACCATAAATTCCTGAACATCTACATTTGATGCGGCATGGGCTCCTCCATTGAGAATGTTGAGCATCGGCACAGGCATTAGACCACCTGCAACTCCACCGATATACTTCCAAAGTGGCAATTCGTGAGATGCGGCACCTGCATGGAGGCAGGCAAGAGAAGCGCCCAACATCGAGTTGGCGCCGAGTTTGGATTTGTTCGGAGTTCCATCAAGTTCAATCATCGCTTCATCGATCAAGCGCTGCTCATCAACAGGCATTCCGATCAGGATTTCGGAAATGGGATCCCGGACCCGTTCGACTGCGCTATCTACGCCTTTTCCAAGCCATCGCGAGTGATCCCCGTCGCGCATCTCCAGTGCTTCATGCTGACCTGTTGAGGCTCCGGAGGGCACCATTGCACGGCCCGCAAGACGTCCATCCACGTAACAATCAACTTCGATGGTGGGGTTGCCTCGACTGTCCAACACCATTCGGGCGTCGAGTCCTGAGATGTATTCTGACATGGCTCTCGTCTGTTCCAAGTAGAGGCGCTCTTTGAATTCGACGGATATGAGCGTTCAATGGATTGAAAGTTGAGTGGTATTATTGTGTGTGTTGTTTCCCGAAATATGTCGTATAACTTCTAATTTTTGAAGGAAAGCGGAAGGAAAAGGTTTGATATACCGATATGTGGAGCGCTACTCATGCCCCGTATTGCTGAAATTGATCGTGCCATCTTAGCCCAACTGCGAAAAAATGGACGAATGTCTTTTGTCGACCTTGCAAAGGAAGTCGGTGCTAGTGAGCGCACTGTACGCACACACATCCGAACAATGGAAGAGAATGGTACCATTCGTGGCTACACTGTTCGAGAGAGTGGAATCGGTCTTACAGCCCTCATTCGAATCAAAGTTTCGCCTGGTGTTGAAATCGGATCGTTTGCATCCGAAGTAACCGGTTGGGAAGGTGTTGAAATCATTTATGAGGTGTCTGGTGAGGCAGATTTGGTTGCACTCGTACACGTCGACGATACGGTAGCGCTTCGCTCACTTTTGGACAAGATGTGGATGGCTGCAGACAACGAAATCGCATCCACAACCACTGAACTTGTGCTCGAGCAGTATTAATTCAATCGAACTGGTATCGCCCTGCTGGGTGGAAAAGCAAGGTTCCGATGCTTCCTGCAAGCGTGACGAACAGTAAGAATCCCAAAATTGGGAATGGCGCGGAATACGTTTCCACGCACTCACCCGTCCAGAAATCATATTCAGCACAACCGTCCTCTGAGAACAGCCATCCCACGATTTGAATCAATGTCAAAAGAACGGAAAGGACGAAGCTCGTCACCAAAGCCCACAGTTTTCCCTGGGCAATCTTGACACCAACAAAAATTCCGAATCCCCCGATAGCGAAGAAAAACAGGCCGGTCAGGATGAGGAAACCGCCGAGACTGCCCAATCCCAATTCGGAGAAAAAGAGCCCTCCGAGAAGGGGCAAAATTCCAGTAAATATCCCCATAGCACCAAAAACAGTCGCAACCGTTGAACCGACTGTAATTCGTGTCGCTGGATGTGATAGAAAGTGATCATGGCTCATCGAGGCGTATTCGTTCATTACATTTGAGGAAGGAGTCTCCTCCCCCCATTCAAATTCACCCTCGCAATGCGGGCATGAAAACAACCCAACTGCATCGTCTTCCAATTCAATATGTTCCTCGCAATGTGGACACTCAATAAGAACCATGAATGCGTATATGCATCTCAAAATTATATGCTTTTTGCCGACGGTTTTACAACTCGTTTGGAACTGGCGTCTGGTCCATGTGCAAGAACGCATAAACAGCCCACCAAGTCACGATATCCCATGAGTGAACCAAATTGTTGATTCCGGTAGAATTGTCCGTTCCCATGTAATCAATCATCGTCTCCATCGTGTCACATTCTCTGTGATAGCACGGATATCCATCGACAAGTCCGTTCCAACCAAGGGTTGCAACGCCAATGTTTTGGAATGAGTCGTGATCACTTCGAGCGGTTGGCGATTCGTAAATTGCAACGGTATCTTCGTAGATGTCGCCCCATAATGGACTCTCTCCACCTTCAAGCCAAGCATCTCTTCCACGATCTATTTCGTAACCAAGGTCCAATGCATCTCCACCAATCCATTCGGCGAGGTAATACATGCCTGCTTGATCAATCGCTTCCTGAGTCCCATCTGGGCCAAGATATACGGAGAGGGCATAATCGCCAGGATAATTGACACCGGCCATGTCCAAATTCAGATAATTGCTCACTGTAACACCGTCTGGCAGGTCGTTTGCGAAGGAACGTGACCCCCACAAGCCTTCTTCTTCGGAAGACCACAAACAGAAGACCATGGTTCGACGTGCATCGAATTCTGCAAGGACGCTAGCCGTGGTCAATACCATACTCGATCCTGCTGCATTGTCGTAAGCACCATGTCTTGTTCCGTAACCTGGGATGCCAATTTCAGCACCTGGTGTATAAGCCACAGGAGGTGCAATGTCAAAATGCGCACCAAAGATGAGCCATTCATCTGGATAAACTGAACCATCCTTGTATCCGCAGATGTTGACTGCCCAAGCTGTAT
>JACETE010000005.1 GCA_013911465.1 Candidatus Poseidoniales archaeon | reverse complement strand
GCATTTGGTTGCATAAAATACAGGGCTAAATCGGGAGACTTACCATCGAGCGACATGTTTTCGAGTTCTTGGATTGTCGTTGCATCAATCCTCACGAAGACATTCGAGGCATCGTAGCCGACATAGAATTCATCGATGTTGAAAGGAGCGCCTTCAACCGGTGCATCATAACGTGCTGCTCCATCCCATTCACCCGGCAATGCAACACCATCAATCATCGGCTCAATGATGGCAGAGGCTGCTGGAGAAGGAATTGCTGGGTTTGTCCACAAATCCTGAAGATACGGTGGAAGATCGAGATTGACTGCACGATAGATGTTGGACAAATGGACTTTGAACAACACATCCCAGTTTTCGTCATATCCACTGTCTTGGTCAAGACCATACCACCAGAACCAGTCACTACCTTCAGCGATGTACAATGATTCCCATGCGGCATCCAGTCCTGGGTCGTTTGGATTATCCTCTTCGAATGCTACAAGTTTCTGGCGAGCTTCAACCAAACGTTGCCATGCAAGAGATTCCTCTTCTTCGCCAGCCCATGTTCGCAGCGTCCCATCGATCCAAGAACCGGTTCCAATGGTCTGAATTTCGGGCAGAGTCGGTTCTGTTTCTAGGAATTCAGAAGGCGTTGTCGTCACAATGGTTGGGTGTGTTGCAAGACGCCCATACCATTCTGCCATGAACGGTCGAGCGTTGTCTTGATGTTGAAATTCAGACATGAACATCCAATTCTCTCCATCAAGAGCTACGGTTAGCAGATGTTCGGATGGGTCTTCTCCAGCATCAAGGAGTTGCTGTCGGATATTGTCAAGATAAGCAATAAAATCCGAAACGGCTGCTTCAGGCGTCATTGTTCCGTACTGGAATGCAATACGGTCAGAGATGACACGATCACGGAAGATAACAGCAACTTCGCCACCGTCTTCTCCAGTCACCTTCCATGGCGTTGCCAGATTGGTCACATCCTCAACATCGATGAAATCACCGTTTTGGTTCGTTGATTGTTTGAGGATTTCTTCATCGGTCACCATCCACTCAATGCCTACATCGGTGACAGGTTGAACCATTGCTGGGGAAACGGCTTCCTCGCTTGGCCACATACCGGTTGGGCGGAAACCAAGTTCATCTTCAAACAAGTCCATTCCAGTGATGAGATGATTTTGCACATCCTCTGGCCAAGCCTCTTTATTGACACGAATTCCATCCTCCATTGTCCAACCTTCCATCATGAGCAACGGCATGATTGGATGATAGTACGGTGTTGTGGTCAATTCAACTTGCCCGTTAGCAGCAAGTTCACTGTACATCGGCAATACGTTGCCCATGTGCGCATGCTGAGCATCAAGAACGTAATTCAAATCAGCCAGTTCATAGTTTCCGTTTTGCATGAAAAGGTCGATGAGACCCTGATCTCGGTGGCTGGAATTGTATGCACCGAGAACATAATCGGGTGAGAATTGATAGAGGTACCAAAGGACTTGAAGATCGAGGAAATCTTGAGGAGGTAGTAAATCGTCATCCATAATTGTTGCAGGCTTGAGATTGTGCAGCGTGGCATCGTACAGTTCTTTGTACCGATCGCTTGAAGGGTGCAGCCAACCCAATTTAGGATCGTCCACGGAAACGTTGTAAATCCAACCACTGTTCCAAAACGATTGGAATTGCATGGTATGGAGTTCGAGATCAGTCGCGTTTGGATATCCGTTTGTTGCCCAGGAACGTTTTGCGATATCGGTGTGAACATCAAGTGTTTCTTGTTCATGATAATCCACAAGTTGCTCGATAAACGATGGAACCAGATTGTAGGTCACTTTGGTATCTGTGTCAGCAAGTATTCCTGGCGAGTCAACGTATTCGGTCATTGCATGAACTCGAACCCAAGGCATTTCGTACATTCCAGTGAGTTTATTCTTGTAGTAGGGTTGGTGTTGATGGAAAACAATCGCTAGATTGAGCGCGTCATCCACTTTACCAGCAGCCGCAGGCTGTATGACAGGGAGTTGACTTGGAATCGATGCATTGTCAACGTTTTCAATGTGCCATGCATGTGTGAATGTTTCAGCTCCGTTGTTGCTTGATGGATTTTGACCAGGGAACGATGCCCAGACGTTACCCTCGTCTTGCCATTGCGCATAGACCATGACATCCAACGATGAAGGCGAACCTAGTTCTGACCATGGAATTGCAAATTCAGTAATCTTGTTATCGCTCCAACCCGAATACAAATCGACGACATGAGAACTCTCAACCCAGGCGCTCCCATCGTAGGAAATGATACGGGAATACGAATCATCTTCCAGAACAAATCCGTAATCAGCAGCAAAGGGGAGAGTGTGTGAAAATCCCCAGTCCTTGCTCAGCACAGACCCTGAAGTTGTTGTGTTGAAGTAAACGAACATATCTGCTCCCTCAGTGGTTGCCTTCCAGTCAGTTCCGTTCCAACCGACGTACAGATTGGTGGCGTCCCATGTAAGGTGAAAGTCGACGTTCGAACTCTCCATCAGACTGTCGGAATCCCATTCACTCAAATCACCGTCAACAGTGATGGTTGAAGGGGTCAAACCAACGGCAAAACCACCAAGTGTTGATGTTATGAAAAGGAGCGATAAAATCACAGCACTTCTCCGCATGGCTTAACCGTAGCAATGATAATTTGAAAGACTTTGCAATGATTTGATGGAGTCAACACACGAAAGTGGGATTCTCTGTCATTTGACCTCCCTTCCAGAGCAGAAGTTATCGCAAGGCTACCAGTTTGTCGACTGGCTTCACCAACAAGGATTTGCATACTGGCAGGTGCTTCCTCTAACGCCTCCAGACAAGTACGACTCTCCATATGCTTCACCTTCCGCCTTTGCAGGATGGAAGGATTTGACTGATTCGAATCGAGATTATCCCATGGATGAAGACACGTTTTGGCTCACCGATTGGGCATTGTTTTGTGCAATCAAAGAGGATCAAAATGGGAAGCCTTGGTACGAATGGCCTGAAGCATTGAAGAATCGCGAGAACGAAGCACTTGAACCGTTTCTGGAGAACCTTGAGCCCTACCTTCAACAACAACGAACATTCAATGCTGAATGGCAAGAACTTCGAACATATGCTAATTCGAATGGGATCAAAATAATCGGGGATGTCCCCATTTTTATTGCTCATGATTCAGCTGACGTTTGGGCCCATCGAGAACTGTTTCAACTCGATGAAGAAGGCTATCCTACATTCATCGCAGGAGTTCCTCCGGATTACTTCAGCGAAACCGGGCAGGTATGGGAAACAGTTCTGTACAGATGGGATGTACATCGCCAACACGATTGGACGTGGTGGAAACAACGAATGCAACGAATGTTCCGTATGTATGATGTCGTTCGAATCGATCACTTTCGAGGATTTCACTCAAATTGGGCCATTCCATACCCCGAACAAGATGCTCGAAACGGCCACTGGCAAGAAGGACCTCAAGACGAGTTGTTTGAACACATCATGGACCTTATCGATTCACCTGAGCAAATTATTGCTGAAGATTTAGGCATTATTCCACAAGAGGTTATCGAATTCCGAAAGCGACAACATCTCAGAGGGATGAGTGTCCTACAGTTTGGATTTGAAGGTGACCTGCAAACCAACCCTCATCATCCATCCAACATTCTCGAGGATCAGATTGTGTACACAGGGACTCATGACAACAACACTGCACTTGGATGGTTTGAGGCTGCATCAACTGAACAACAACAGCGTTTGCGCTCACTTGCTCTTTCTGAAGAGGAAATCCATGAAACACTCATTCGACTCGCACGCGAATCGAAATCTCCGATTTCAATCATACCACTGCAGGATTATCTTGGTCTTGGATCCGAATCTCGCATGAATATACCTGGTCAAAAGGGTAAAAATTGGAGTTGGAAATTTACATGGCAGGATCTGAAAAGGTGATTCAGGTAACAAAGAACTCATAACCTGATTAGACGAGCATACAACATGCCTGTGGTGGGTTATTTTACTGCGGAAATTGGCCTTTGGTCCGAACTCCACACGTATTCAGGCGGGCTTGGTGTTCTTGCAGGAGACCATGTTAAATCAGCTGCTGATGCGAACATTCCACTTGTTGGAGTGACACTTCTCTACCATCAAGGGTATGCTCGACAACACATTGATGACAGCGGAGTTCAAACGGAATCATTCCCTGAACATGATCCAAACAACCACCTTTCCAAGACCGATATTGTACTCCAACTCAACTTGGACAACAGAGCACTGCTCGCCTATGTTTGGAAAGCAGAAATTATTGGTCAATCCGGCCATCTTGTTCCAGTGTATTTCCTCGACACACGCCATCCCGACAATTCACCGGAACACCAGGTTCTCTCATCGCGGCTCTATGGGGGCGACGATGATGTTCGAATTCGTCAAGAGTTTGTTCTCGGAGTTGGTGGCGTGCAACTCTTTGACCACTTGGATACTGAACTCAGTGGATTGCATTTGAATGAAGGACACTGTACCTTTGCCATGCTTGAACTTCTCAATCGAGGTTGGAGTCGCACAGAGTTAGCACAGCGTAGTCTCTTCACAACCCATACACCTGTTCCGGCTGGACACGATCGTTTCGATTGGTCCTTGGTTGAAACTGTCATTGGAGATTTACTTCCCGATGATGCCAGAGAATTGGTACGAGACGCGGGTGATTCTGAGCGAGGTGCTCGGTGTTCGATGTCGCACCTTGCTATTTCTCTTTCAACATCTGTAAACGCAGTTTCCAAGTTAAATGCAGATGTCGCTATGACCATGTTTGGGGAACAACGAATTCAACCCATTACCAACGGGGTTCATCACATCACATGGACATCGCCTACCATGGCAACTCTCTTCGATCAGCATCTTTCGGATTGGCGAAGCAGTCCTGAGGCACTTTCCAATGCCAAGGAACTTCCCACCACGGATCTACTCGAAACACGTTCAAAGGCTCGACAAGAGTTGCGAGACTATGTCCAAACAACAACCGGTGTCGAATTCTCACCAGATCGACTAACCATTGGATTTGCACGACGTTTTGCAACCTACAAACGAGCAAATTTAGTGTTCAAAGATATTGAGAGGTTGCGTTCCATCGGGGCTGGAAAGATTCAATTCGTCTTCTCCGGCAAGGCTCATCCACGAGATCAAGGTGGAAAACAACTCATTCGGGATATCTTTGATTCGGCCAAGGAAATCAAAGAAGAGATTCCAGTTGCATTCATTGAAAATTACGACATGCATACAGGATTGATGATGACCAGCGGTGTTGACATCTGGCTCAACAATCCCATACGCCCGATGGAAGCTTCAGGAACATCCGGCATGAAGGCGGCGATGAATGGTGTCCCAAATTGTTCAATCTTGGATGGTTGGTGGCCTGAGGCCTGTATTCACGGCGTCAATGGATGGGCGATTGGAAACGGAGAGGATGATCGTGATGATGACAGAGATGCTGACAACATCTACAACGTTCTCGAACATGATGTTCTTCCCTTATGGCAGGGACAAGGATGGGCTGAGATGATGAAAGCCAGTATTGTTGCATCAGCAGGATTCACAGGCAAGCGAATGATTCAAGATTATCTTGAGTTTTATGATCAATTCTCGTGATGAGTCCATTCATCGTCAATTAAATCGCTCTCAATTCCCCCGCCTTTTCTCCCTGAGAGAATCAAGACAAGGGCTACGACTACAATTGCTCCAATGAGGACAGAACGAGCCAGCGTGATGGATGACGATTTCGAATCTGCACCTTCGGATTGTTCACACGGCTCACAAGCCGCTACGGGACATACTTCGTCAGCAGGCACCTCGAACGTATCTCCACAACAGAGATTGCACGTTTTCATCTCCTGCTGATTTGATTGATTGTCAGTTGTTTCGTTATTTTGGACTGGGTCAATCGTTTCGTTCGTAGGATCTGTTTGATTGTTGGTGTTGTTTTGTCCCTGAGATTGATTCGTCTCGTTGAGACCACTTCCATCCGTCACATACTCGCATCCTTCATCGATGGTCGCATTGGGATCGAAATTGAGGGCTTCTGAATCCATGCAACCTACAACATCTTCGACAGGGTAAATGCAGGTTCCGTCATCTTCGGTCGCTTCTGAATCGTAGTTTGTCGCTGTTGAATCTGTACATCCAAGAACTGGAACAACTGGATAGTCGCATGACCCGTCATCGTATGTTGCACTCGAATCAAAGTTGGTTGCTAACGAATCCGTGCATCCGTAAACGGGGAGGGGTTCATTGTCAACATTCAATTCAATTACCGTTACGGAGTGAGCAGGCACATTGAGCATTCCATTTTGGATGGATGTAGAACCAAATCGCACGATATCATTGCCCTCAAACCCATTGACGGATGTAGGTGCGCCTCGATTGAGAACGATGGTCATCACCTGATCATCATGAGTCATGTTGTAGACGAGCAGATTTGCCATTGCTAATCGTGTGCTGTACTCGCCTCGCTGAAGTGCGAGCGATGTTGAACGCAACTTACCCAGTTCAGAAATATTCTCGAAGAGACTGTTCTCCATTGAACTCCACGAACTGTTGTTTCGATACATGTGCCGATTATCTGGATCTGCACCGCCGTATTCACCGTATTCATCACCGTAGTACAGAAGCGGAGCACCGGGTGTTGTCAACAGCCAACCGTAAGCCTGCATTGCAGCATTGTAAGCAGATACGTCTCCTGGTTGTCCGGGCAACCCATCCTCAGACCATTGATTGAAGGCATCGTTGGTTCCAGTATCAGCCCGACTTGTGAGTCGAGGAACATCATGACTTCCAACATAAGGAACCATGACTGAGCCATCGACGTATTGATCTTGGCTTCGATTTGTCCAATAATCGAGATGCTGATAGTTCTCATTCCCTGAAACAAAGACGTTGTCAACAACTGCATGATACAAGACAAAGTCTGCTTGACCATCAAGTCCATCGGGACCCATGTATGCATTGATTGTCCCATACTGTTCTTGGTTATCGGAGAGTGAGTGACCTGCCCATCCCATTGCAGTCTCGCCTTTGAGGTAATAATCAGTACCCACGGTTTCAAACCGTTCATTGACTTGAGCGACCAAGTTACGTGTAGCTAAGTCTTCTACGTGCTTGACAGCATCGATTCGAAGTCCATCCAAGTCATAGGTTTCAAGCCACCAAAGAGCATCATCAATGAATTGCTCAGAAGCATTACGAATCTTCCAGTTCACATCAGGCATGTACGAGGTGAATTGGCAATCAAGCCGATGTTCTGTCCAATCGCAATTCGCAGTACCACAAATACAACCAGCATTGAACCATTCAGGATTGTCTTGATAGTACGTGTGCTGTTCATGAACATGATTGACTACAAAATCCATCATCACTCGGATGTTATGGTCGTGTGCCGCTTGAACCAGTGCATGAAGTTCATCTTCTGTTCCAAGTTTCGGTTCAATTCCTCGTGGTTCGGTTGGCCAATATCCGTGGAATGAAGAGACGTCGTGGACTCCATCTGCGGCTTTTCCTGTTCCTTCTGCTGCAGTGTTGAATGGAGATAGCCACAATGCTCCAACACCTAAATCGTCAAAGTAACCGGATTCGATCATTTGGGTTACACCTGCAAAGTCACCCCCTTGCCAATCTGCTCCTTGTGCAGCCCCTGTCAGGGGTTCATCGTTCGATGTATTTCCGTTGACAAATCGATCGGTCATAACCATGTAAATCAGGGCATCTTGCCATTCAAAATCAGCACTATGGCCTGACCAGAAGGGAATCAACAGGTCGTAAGCAGGATTTCCATCAACATCAAATCCCTCGATTTTGAAGGTGTGCTTACCGTCATCTAGCCCACTCAAATCATAGGTCCATGTTTGCAATTGAGCATCCCATACTGAGCCTGTAAGTGCAGATGGAGTTCCATCGAATGCAGAACCTGAAGAACCTGGGTGATACGTTACAATCAGAGATTGATTCATCAGTTCAGCACTGAATTGTGGACGAACATGATCTCGTACTCGAACAAGAGAGTTCTCGATGTCCCCACAGTAGGACCGTTCTGGATTCATTGGATCAAAGAGATATTGTCCATCAACGATGAACTTGTAGCAGTAAAGACCCTCATTGAGTTCAAGTTCACCTGTCCAAATACCGTTCTGATCAACCATTTGTACAGGAGTGTTCCAATCCCATTCGCCAACCACTGAAACGTCGGTAGCAATTCCCTTGTAGGTAAAGACGGTCTTGTTTGATGATTGCTGAGGGGATGCTTCGACATCGTTCGTAGCAAGCGGTGAAAAGACCACGACGACCATCAAGAGGATCAGAAAACGAGCAGTACCTCTCATTCCGAATCCTCCGAGGAGGTGCTTGGATTGTTAAACAATGAATTGGCTGTCTGAACCAAATCATCGATGTGTTTGCACAAGAAGGACCGAACGAAATCGTTTGCAGGGTTGTGATAGGCATCCAGTGGTGCGCAATGTTGTTGCAACTCTCCATTGTTGAGAATAGCGATTCGGTCTGCGAGTGTCATAGCTTCGATTTGATCGTGCGTAACGTAAATGGTCGTGGTTCCAAGTTCGTCGTGCAAACGTCGGATTTCATTTCGCATTTGATGACGAAGTTCCGCATCAAGATTTGAGAGTGGTTCGTCCATTAAGAGGACCTTTGGTCGGCGAACAAGAGCACGCCCGAGTGCCACACGTTGTCGTTGGCCACCACTGAGTTCCTTGGGCTTCTTCTGGAGATGTTGACCCAAGTCGAGCAGGTCTGCAATCTCATTGACTCTGGATTGAATCTCATCATCATCCAATTTGTCTGAACCCTTCATCATTCGAAGACCAAATGAGAGATTGTCTCGAATCGTCATGTGGGGGTACAATGCATACGATTGGAACACCATACCAAGGCCTCGTGCACCTGCAGGAAGATGATTCACGGTCATTCCATCGATCATGATTTTTCCATCCGTCACATCTTCCAAACCTGCTAGCATTCGTAATGTGGTTGATTTACCGCAACCGGACGGACCCAACAGGACAAGGAATTCTTTGTCCTTGATTTCCAATGAGAGGTTTTGTACAGCAGTAAAGCCGTCATCAAATTGTTTGTGTACTCCATTAAATTCTACGTTTACCATAATCTCACCCTTTGACTCCGCCCGCTGATAATCCATCGATCAAAAATTTCTGGAAGAAGAGGAATAACAAGGCAACTGGGAGGCTTACCAAAAGACTCGCAGCCGCGAAATCACCCCATGCTTGACCTGTTGAAGAGATAAGAGATGCTAATCCAACAGGAAGTGTGTACATGTCGTTTGATGTGTTGAATGTCAGTGCAAGAAGGAATTCATTCCATGCAGCGAGGAAACTGAACAGTGCTGTCACAGCGATTGCAGGCGTGGATAGAGGAAGAACAACCTTGGTGAACACTTGGAATTGATTGCAACCATCGAGAGCAGCCGCCTCTTCAAGTTCACGAGGAATTGTGTCAAAGAATCCTTTCAACATCCAAACGCACAACGGCAATGCAGTTACGCAGTATGCGAGAATTAGTCCGAGGTGAGAATTCAACAGACCAAGGGTTTTCATGACCAAAAAGTAGGGAACAAGAATAATGATTCCTGGGAACATTTGGACCAAGAGGAAGGAAAACATGGATGCATCTCGGCCTGTGAATTTGTAACGACTGAATGCATACCCTGCAGGTATAGCGATGAAAAGACCCAACAACGCAGTGCCTATACTAACGATCAACGAATTCCTGAACCAAATCCAGAAGGAGTCGCCATTGAGTATCTTGGAGAAATGTTCGGTTGTGAACGAATCACCAATCTGGCCTCCAAGGGCATTGCCTTCTGAGAATGCAATATCGATGATCCAGATCAACGGAACAACGGTAATCGCAACAAAGTGCAGAAGCGTGATGTGTGTTGAAGTCGCCTCAAATTTCTTGGTCAATTGTGCATTTCGCATCAACCCAAATTCAATTGCAGAATCGGAGAGTTTCCTCGAAGTCCATACCGTCACTGGTCGACCTGACAACCAATACAATGCCAATCCAGAGGGTATGAGCGCCCAACAATGAATCCAGATGTTGAAGAGTGTTAACTCGACAATGAGTAACCGGTATGAAGCGATTCCTAGCAGGACTGCACTAATGAAAAGTGAGATATTACGACGAGCCTCGTTATTGACTTCCGGAAGCGATGCACGAAGAGACGCAAACAACAGACAACTGAGACCACCGAGGACAAGAAGGTCGGAATCGGCTCGAAGATAATCGACGGTCAGAAGCAATACATTGACGATGAATGCTGCAACAATCCAACGCCTGAGGGTGATGATCTCAACTGGAACATACCAGGAACGCATATCAACAGAGGTTGTCATTAGACCGCCTCCGTTGCATTGGTTTGCTTCATGTAATACCAAGAGAAGGCGAACAGCATCATGAAGATGATGACTGACCAAGCGGCTGCAACACCATAAGCACCCTCTCTAAAGGCAACATCGTAAACGTAGGTGATGAGAATATCCGTTTGACCCGGCTCTCCAAAGTACAAATTCGGACCACCGTCCGTCATGAGGTAAATGACATTGAACATGTTGAAGGTCCAAATGAATCCAAGGAGAGAAAGTGGAACCAATGCGCTGCGTAGATTTGGCAAGGTCAGGTGTTGGAACGCTTTCCATCCTGAAACTCCATCAACTTCAGCAGCTTCATACATGTCACGAGGAAGAGACTGCAGTGCACCGCTGATGGACATCATCATGAAAGGTACTCCAAGCCAAATGTTAACCAGAATGACAACGACTTGCGCCCCTGTTGGATCAGACAGGAAATCAATGTTGGTACCCAAGAGATCATTGATGAATCCATCCGGCTGGAACATACCTCGCCAAACCAGGACAGAGATGTAGGATGGTACTGCCCAAGGCAGAAGGAGAAGAGTACGATATGCTACTTTTCCTCGTATCTTGCTGCGATGCAAGAGCAATGCAAGGAACAAACCGATACCGATGTGTGCAGTAACATTGAGCACGGTCCATACAAGCGTAAACAATGTAACTCGAAGGAATCCATCCGATGAAAACACATCCCAGAAATTGTCCAATCCAATGAACGATTGATCACCCAACTGTGTTTGATTTGCATCCGTAAATGCAAGCCAGAAACCGTACAGAACGGGATAAAACGTCAATACTGCTAATGCTAACAGAGCAGGAGCCACATAGAAGTGAGCGAGTTTGGATTGCGTTCGACCTTGTTTGGCATCGTTCCATTTTGCAAAACTTAGCAATGCAATGAGTGAAAGTACAATCGCTCCAAGGGCAAACAGGACTGGAGAAGTGTCACCAGATTCTGGTCGTTCATCTGCCACATTCGTACGTTGAGTCGTTGAAAAAACAAGGGCATCATCTCCGAATACTTCGATGAGATGTTCTTGATCAGGCACCATTCCAGTCAAATCACACTGAATGAGTGACATGGTTGGTGTGAGAAGCCGAATCTGACCACTTTGAAGCAGTTCCACTTCGTTCGATGTGCACGAATCATACCCAAGTTCTACACCAGTATTTGTGGTGTTTTGACGCAATTGGGTATGCAACTCACCATCAACAAATATTTCGTATTCCGTAGCATTCGTTGACGTAAATTCAATCGCAATGGTACGATAACCCTCTGCAAGAGGGAAAGGACCTGCTCGTGAGAGTGAGTCAATTTGCTCCTCAAGTTGTTGGTTTGCTCCAGACAACGCTTCACTCGTCGTAGCGATTTCAGAGTATGCTTGTTCAAATGCAGTTGAGAGTGGATCGTAAACCAATGACATAGCGCGCGTTGTCGGAGCAGGAGTACCTACCTTGGTCTGTTCAAGGAATCCAGAGAGAACCTCATCTTCGATGATTTCATCATCCGCTTCAAGAGCAACGTGTGTAGGCATGGTATAGGTCTCAACTGCGAATTCCTTCTGAACATCTTCTGATGAGAGCCACAAAGCCAATTCAGTGGCAGCGACTTTGCTTTCACTCTGTTTGCTAACGGTCCAACCCTTGTAGGTTACTAGCGGTGACATGCGTTCTCCCGAATCCTCCACAAGAGGCAGCAGTGTTTGTCCAATGTTCAGTCGACTTGCTTCATACGTCGCCCAATTCCAAGGTCCATCGAAAATCATAGCCGCTTTTGAAGAGATAAACTGATTCTTCATCCCCTCAATCTGTGTTCCAGTCGCAACCACTTCATGTTCAAGTTCAAGGTCAAGCATCCAGCGCATTGCTTCACTTGACCCGTTCGAATCAAGGGATGGATTCCCGTTTTCATCAAACAATGATCCTCCAAATCCTTCTTGAATCGGGAACCACCAATAAGCCGATTTAATTGGTATTGCCAACCCTTGAATGTCTTGGTACGTCAGGGATTGAGCCGCCTGAAGAAGGTCTTGCTCAGTCCATGTTGCATCGGGATATGCAATACCTTGGGCATCGAAGAGAGCCTTGTTGTAAATCAAAGAAAGACAATCTTGACTTGCTGGAATACCATACAGAGCATCGCCATAGCGCATTGCTTGCAGCGCACGTTCTTCGAACAAGGCTCGATCCTGAGGAGTGAGATGCGGCCGTAAATCTTCCAATAATGGGAAACCGTCAACACGGACTTCACCAATCGCACCGAGTTGATCACTCGATAAACGCATCAAATCAGGGGCTTGCCCCCCTTGAGCTGCGGTCATGAACAATTGGTCTGCATTACCAAACGGAACCATTGTGACTTCGACAGTGACGTTTGGATATGCATTTTGGAAAGATTCGATGGAATTGAGGAACACCTCTTCCTCTTTACTTTCAGCTGCAAACGTATGCCATACATCCAATGTGATGGTTCCATCCGTTGATTCTTGGTCGGACGATTCCTGGTTATTGCCAAGACAACCCGATAACAAAATCAGCAAAAAAATCCCTATTGCGAGAAGGCGTTTCCGAATGGAAGGGCCTTCCGCAATCCCGAGCATGCAGTGGCCTTGAATTGTGCAAACTTAAACGCCACGGAACTCCATGCAACGACTCAGTTTGAGTGATGGTACACTACAGGCAACTGACCCAAATGCATCCATTCGGTGTAAAGGAGCGCTTTCATCTCCATCCGCGCACTTTGACGCCATCGTTTGCGCATGGTTCGTTCTGCTTCCCTGCTTGGAACTGGAGGTCGTGAAAATCGACAATTCGATTCATCCGTTTCTGGAATTGGAGAGTCTTCCCATTCAACCCCCCACAGAATCAGCCAATCGGGAGGTGCAACTCCAAAGTCAACCTCCACATCTGGATTCTGAATTGCATTGCGAACATCGTCAGGAGTAATTTCCCCAAGCGTTAGAAGTTGGAGGGCCATTGCTGTGCGTCGAACCTGATTCCAGAGAAAAGCCTCTCCAATAATTTGGAATCCAACAGTGCGGCCGTCGATGATCCAAGGAATGCATGATTTGATCGTTCGTATAGGATTTTTTCCGGGTTCAAGTCGAGCAAAGTTTCGGGCATCATAGGTTCCTTCAAACAGTTTTAGCCATTGGGAAAACTCTTCTCCAGGGTCCTTCCAAAATTCAATACCCTCCAACCTGTATCGGTATATGCGATGGACCGCCATTCGTGGATTCCATTCCGAATTGACCTCACGTACATCGAGAAAGGCAATCTCATCTGGAAGTAGATCATCAACCGCTCGTACAAACTTCCGAGGAGAAATGCTGTCCCAAAGTGAGGAAGCGACTCGGACCGTTCCTCCGTTGAGTCTGACATGGACTCCTGCATCGGTTCGACTTGAAAGAACAAGATTGTGACCATCTTCATTTTTGGGAATCCATCCAAGTTTTTGGAAGGCTCGAATCAATTCGCCTTGAACCGTACGTACGTCGGGTTGAATTTGACTTCCATGAAATGCATCACCGAGGTAGCCAATACGAAAATGCAGACGAGTTTCTGCATCGGACATGGGTGAACCTCAATCTTCAGAGGTGAGGAGTGCAGCTGCTTCCTCGGGTGTGTATCCCAATCCGCCGACTGCCCAAATCAGAGCCTGCTTGACCCAAGGTTGAACCATTGGATTCGCCTTTTCTGGATCGATGACTTCAATGGTGTCAACAATATTTCGTGCAGCCATGTAAAGAACATCGTCTGTAGGGATATCAGCCATTTCGAGGCGACGACTGTATCGTTGGAATTCTTTGACCGCTTGTGGGACCCGTCGACATTCAAGTGCGAAAGAGGCGAAATCTGCGATGTATTCATCGTTCTCTTCGTCAAGTTCCATTGCTTTCTTGTACGACATCATGATTTTGGTACCTGGAACAACATCTTCCTGTTCTTCCATGTTAAGCATGTTTGCAAATTCAGCAAAGGTGTGTTGAAGGATAGCATTATCACGGTTAGATCGAAGTTTTCCATCAAGGTTTTCGACCGCTCCTTTCAAATCACCTGAACGGAATAATTCCATTGCATCTGCCATAACATCGTCGCTCATATCGCTCTCTCCAATCTTGGCAAAAATTTGGGGTTCTTGAACACAACGGTTCATTCTTGTCCTTCGTTTGCTTGCGTAAGAATATCAGCAAGATTGTCCAATTTTGTTGATTGACTGTGCTTTTTATGCATTTCATTCAACAGCGTTTTTGTGTCTTCCCAGCCACGAATTTTGTAAAAACAATGTTTCGGGTCAGGGCGAACTGTTCGAATTGTTCGTTGGTAAAACATGAGAGCGAAGAACGACTTCAAGAGACTTTTTCCTGCTTTTTCAACCGATGTATCGTCCGCCTTATCAGGCAAGTTTGGAGATATACCAACACTTCCTCCAACAGATTCCTCAACGATGCCAACACCGGAATCTGTGAGAATGGTGAGAGTGGCAAAGCCGGTCATCGTTCCGAATGGAGTGCGTTCGACCTGAACTTCGGAAATTCGATCGAAAAGAATTCGACGGTGAGCTCGACTCAAGAGAAACGAGTGCTTGAAAATCACAGCATTACTTGTAATGGCATAATCGAAACTGCGTTGATAGTAGAAGACGAGGGCCCAATAGGTGAATGTCAAGACGAGGCCAGCAACGAGGAAATTGTACTTGAGGCCAAGGAAGGGTTCGACATCCGCATCCGAAAACAGATCACGAATCAATGCAATGAAACCATCGAGTTGAATCAAAACAGGTGCGAGTGTTGCAAGCAACAACCAAATCGTAACCCACTTGCCAGAAGTGGACGTGTTCAGCATTCGGTTAAACCAAGTGATGGTAGCCATAACTAAAACAAAACCAAAGGGAAGTTTTGATCCACCGAGTTCCATAACCCAAACGAGAAATTTAGCAAATCCACCGGAGTTATCATTGAGAAGCGAGTCAGGTTTCCAAAACACCAGATGAACGGCAAACACGATGATTCCAAGGACGTACATCCCCATAAATCCGAGTGGGCTAGGGGATTTAGTCAAGAGAACTTCTTCGCCTTCAATCAATTTGAAACGATTCTTCATCGCATCAGCATTGGAAGGTTCTTCGGAATTTTCAGAAACAATTGTTTCTGTTTTCTCGGCTTCTTCGGTCTGATTCTCATCGTCACTCATATCGTTGACCCGATTGGTTCTCGCAACACAAGCACATAAGCCCTTTGCTGATATGAGAGGCTAGAGAACTTCATTCTGTCAATGGAGCAGACCCCAACTGTGTTCAGCATTCCCCCGAATCCAATCGTACATCGATTCGTCTCGCAATCCGTGCTCATCTTCAATTGCAAGGGATTCGACTTCGAGGGGGTATTCATTGTAGGTCAAGTGAGACCAAATTCCACCTCGCGTTGGTTGGTGGAAATCCCAATACGCTCGAGCGACAGCACGGACAGTAACTCGAATTGAAGTCCTACCGTTCTTGAGATGAATCATGAATCGTGGTAAATTGTTCTCTTGACGATCCTTGTCCACGCTCACCACTCGAAATCGTTCACTACGCCCGTGCTTTGCATCGTGAAACAAACCGCCTTGGCTCACTGCAATATGGGAAACATCACGACGTTTCCATTCACGGGCATCTCTGCTGAGGATTGTTGTCGAGAGGTGAGGGAGGAACCAATCGAGGTAAGATCCGTCGGAGAAATGAAGCACACCCCAGTACCAAGGGACACTCGGTGCTTGAACGCATACCTTCTGGAAGTAGGCAGTCCCATTGACGTTCTCTCCGTCGATGATACCACTTGCACGGGTTCCATGCAGGCGGAGAATATCATATCCAAGTGACCCAAGATACGTGGCAGTTGCCTCGCGCGCGGTTGACATTGCGGGATTCCATGGAGTCATGTTCAATCGGATGGATTGAACAGCCTCGTGTTGAAGATCAAGATTCAACCAGAATTGGGAACGATCAGCAAGCATACCCATCGAGCAATCACCTTCCAGCATTGGGACAACAGCGCCACCTCCTTCTCCTGCAACACCCGGCCAAGAAGAATGCGTGGAAGGCAAAACGATCATGTCACAAACCTTTGCAATAATCTCATCGTGCATAACAGAACCATCAAACCACCAAGCACAAACCATACCATCGATTTGAATAGCACCTTCATCATCGAAACCAGGTGTTCCTTTGGGTTTCCATTCCACATCATTAATGTGAACAACATCGTTTTCTTTCGTTGACCAAAGGACCATCAATTGCTTCCCTGCCATCGGATGGTTTTCATCGTCAAGCATGACAAGCCACCACCACCAATCCCACGTCAAATGCTCGATTGGAGGACGATTGTTCAGGCTCCACAACGTCGAGAAATCACCTGCAAAAGAATCCATAATCTCACCTCAGACAATCTCTTTTGACTTGAAAATCAATTGGCCAATAAACCAAAAGAAGGTTGCTTGGAAAAGAAGGACAATTACTGAAACGACAGTCGTTGCATAGGGACCCATCCCAAGACCCAAATCGCTTTGCGCCCATTCAAGCGCACCATGACCAGGAAGTTCATTTCCACCGAAGATCAAGAACGTGTCTCCTTGATTGGACCCTCCAGCCCACTCTCCAGCTTGCGTGAACATCGCCATATCTGGCCAAGCAAGATAAGCACCGGAATCAATGATACTCATCGACCAACCAACAATCGACATTCGAAGGAAACTTGACTCGGGCACAGACATCGACAACAAGGCCATTCCCAACTCCCATGCTGCAATCGGTAAAGCAAGAATGATTCCATACTTCCACAGAACACCAAGGAAGGCAAAGAGCATGCCGTAGACCAATGTAGCAAGTAGCGCAGCGATGAGAATTGAGAACCAGACGCCAAGATCCCCAAATCTGAAGAATTGGTCGCCCGGTCCCATGAAGCCCGAGACGAGGGCGAGAAGTGAGCAGACCACAATAAGGTAAGGCCATACAATTGCAAGATAGCCAAGCATCCTGTAGAGGAAGATTTCGCCACGAGCGATCGGTTTTGCAGTCATGTACTGCATGGTGCCTGAAGTCATCTCATCGCGAATCAATCCTGTAGCGAGGAAAAGTGGAATGAAGATACTTAACAAGAAGACGAATCCAAGTTTTCCAATTCCAAGAATGAATGCTCGATGTTGTGCTTCCTTACCGTATCTGTCTTCATCAGGATCTTCGTCCACGTACGGGTCAGCGAAAACAATGTAGCCACCATTGAGTGAATCATAGCGCAAGATGATGTTGCAAGGAGTTCCATCACCGTTGCCATCTTGCTGACTAAGCAGGAGAGATGAATTCGCACAATCTCCATCGTTGTCATAGCCCGTAGTAATCGAGGACGCATCCGAATAATCCCAGTCGTAATCATCCTCATTGATGTACATCGATGCAGGTTCAGGTTCAATTGGAGGATCCAGCAATCCGGGATGCGAAAGAGCATCATTGAGGTCGGTACCGTACTTGATCTCCTGGCCGTTCACATAGCCATCTCCGTCCCAGTCGTAGGAATCTCCATCGTTATCGATTGCCTCAATTTCAGTATTCATGGCATCGATGTAGAACAAAAGAACAACCGAAATTGCGAGGAATCCTACGCCAAGTACAACCCACGTTGAAATTCGTGTACGATACTGACGCATCGTGAATTCAGCAATTGCAGTTGCCTTCCTATCGAGGGATGTCCAGATGGTCTCACCTCGCTTTTTCTCCATCAGTTGTAACCTCCTGTGAGGTAGCCAAGAATGGATTGAAGGTCATCATCTGGGTTGTTGATGACCATTACGTCATGGTTGTTGTCGACAATAATTTTTGGTAACCTTTGATGAAATTCTCCAAGATGATGCGTGAAGATTTTCAGCTTTGTAGGACTTGGAAACTGAAGCCCATGCACCACTTCGAGGCTAAGTACATCTCGAGCCAATGCTTTCGCATCGCTGCATTCAATTTCGATGGTATGAGGAATGTTGTCGAGTTGCTCTCGGATGGCATGAAGATTACCAATTGCAAGTAGACGGCCTTGGTGGAGGATGACAATCTGCTCCGTAATCCGTTCAATTTCAGACAAGATATGGCTACTCAACAAGACTGTTCTTCCCATCCGACCAAGTTCCCGAATGACGTTCATAATGGTGGTTCGAGCGAGTGGATCACAGCCCTGAAGAGGTTCATCGAGGATGATGAGATCAGGATCGTTAACAAGTGCATGTGCAATTTTTGCTCGTTGTCGCATACCTTTCGAATATCGACCTATTTTCTTGTGCATTACATCGGTCAATCCTACGAATTCAAGAACTCGTTCTGCTTCTTGCTTCGCTTCATCTCGAGTAAGCCCATGCAATCTAGCAAAGGTGGATACGAATTCATGTGCCGTCATCCAATCATGCATGTTCTCATTTTCGGGGACATAACCAACCCGAGCATAAGGTGCAGGATTTTTCCAAGGGTTGGTCCCAAACAATCGAACCTCCCCCTGAGTTGGCTGAAGTTTACCCATAAGCAACTTGAACAGAGTGGATTTTCCTGCTCCATTGAGTCCAAGAATTCCAGTCACACCACCGCTCAGTGCCAGTGAAACACCTCCAATCGCTTGATATCTTCCGTAGGTTTTCCCTACGTTGTTGAACATGACAACAGGAGCTTTTGGTTCAGGAACCCATTGCTCCTCTAGAGCAGTTCCTTCTTGTGCAATATCTGGAATCACTCTCGTGTCACCTCCATTGATGAAACACGCACGCTGAGAACGTAAATGGAAATGGCATTGATTGCAAGAACGGAAGCCAAGGACCAAATCCATGGATGGCTGTAAATAACATTCGTACCAAGTAAGGCTTGGCCGACGTGTGCCACCGAATCGTACGGTGAGATGAGATAAAGAATCGAGCGATCGAAGAGCCCTTCAACAATTGCTGCTAGAGTTTTTGTTCCCAAAAGAATTGCAAGCAGTGCAATTCCTGGGAAGAATTTACCACGTGAAACGGAAGATAGAGCGAGCCCAATACTTGTGTAGGTGACAACAAGAAGAATTGCACAAAATACTGCTGTAAGGAACAGCGGCATCGTATCCAGCACCCAAGCCCAACCTCGGCCCATGGCCAAGATATCGACGAAGTAATAGAGAAACAACGTCCCTATGATGATGAATGCTTGAATGGTAGCCACAGCAAGATATTTCATTCCAACGTAATCAAATCGATTAATCGGTCTTGAAAAGTACAGAGCACTGGTTCCATTTGACCGATCTTCGGAGATGACTCCACCGACCAACAAGGCTGCTACTAGAGGATAATACAACATGTTGCGAGGGAAAAATCCGAGGATATGACCGTAGAGATTGTTCCGGCCAATCCCCCATGCTTCGTACAAGCCGGGTTCGCCAACAATCGCAAACAAGAGGGTTAGAGCAACATCTGTCATCGAAGCAATCAGGACAAAGATCAACACAAGTTTTGTCGGAACGCCCCACGGACGATGCCCTTTTCGAACAATCCCGAGAACATGATGGCGAAAAATCGCCCAGTTTCTCATCCAGCGAGGATTCAATTTCCCCTGCCATGGAACGTAGACTTGTTCGAAGACTTGACCCGTTTGTGTCACAGGTTTTGCCACAGTTGCTACATCGCTCGAGTCCGATCCCCAGGCAGCATCCATACGACTCTGGCCTGTGACAGGGGTCGAGGCATCGATGGTGGTTTCCTCACTCATGCACCCGAACCTCCCATTGATTCAGGTGCATCCACCTTTCGTGCTTCAGCAGGTGATGCAAGAAGGTCATCGCTGGATTTCACGCCGTAACCAAACCGTTCCATAATGACGATGAAGAGGTCTTCAAGGGATGCCTCATATTCGTGCATGCGACGAATTTGTGCACCGGTTTCGGCAGCACATTTGAGAATGCGATGCGTTGTATGTTCTCCGTCGTGGCGAATCCGAAACATTCGGCCTTCCCTGCGAACTTCAAGACCTTCCTTTCCAAGAGCCTGCTCAAGTTCGTCGCTTTTCCCCCAAACGTGAATCTCAATTTCTCGATCAATAGCTTTGAGATCTTCAATACGGCCTTGAGCAGCAAGTTTCCCTTTGTGCAACAAAACAATGTCCTGGCAAACTTGCTCAACATCATCCATCAAGTGACTGGCCATCAAGACGGAGCGGTTACCCGCATTGACCATGTTGGAAAGAGTTGTCAGCATCGCTTGTCTTGATTCAGCATCAAGCCCATTTGAGGGCTCGTCAGCGATGATAAGTTGTGGGTCGTGAATAATGGAACAAGCCAATTTAGTGGCCTGCTTCATACCGGTCGAAAACGAAGAGATCGGACGATATCGTAGTTCACCGAGGCCAACGTATTCCATAGCAGTATGTGCCCGAGACATGGCAACAACCGGGTTCATTCCAAGCAGTTCCCCACTGTAACGGACCTGATGAATGGCATCCATGTTGTCATCGAGTGCATCGTATTCTGGCATGTAACCGATTTTGGAACGAATATCCAGACCCTCTGTCCTGATGTCGTGACCGAGAACTTTGCCCTCTCCAGAGGTTGCTTGTATGAGGCCAAGAATGGTTTTGAAAAAGGTCGATTTCCCAGCGCCATTTGGACCTAGAAGACCAGTGGCACCATGCTCAACTTGAATACTCAATTTATCGAGAGCGACGTGAGGACCATAGGATTTGGTCAACTCATTGGTCTCGATAACGAGGTCTTTCGACATTGTACTCATTGTTTACACTGAAAGGAAGTCTTTGAATCCTTTTACCTTACGTTATTTGAATGTCTTCGCAAAGTCGCTTCGGGTTCGTACCGCAATCCCCTTTCTGAAGTGAAGTGCTTCATCAGCATCGCATTGTGCAAGACCATGCCCAATCAGTGTACCCTCTTTGTCGACAATGAGACATGTTTGCCCTGCTTTGAGCCACGGGTCGCAGGCTACAATGAAACCATGAAACACATTACGGCCCTTGAGAACAAATTCAACTGCATCGTCTTCAACGATGAGAAGGGGAACGCCTTCTCCAACTCCGAAATGAGGGTCAAAATCCCTCGATTGTTTTGGAAGTGATATCAAGCGCTGATTGTAAAGAGCCTTTGCACCATAATCCGTGATGCTTAATCCACCATCGGTTAATCGAGGGCTCAGAATATGATCTCCGTTCATGTTGATGACATTCTTGACACGTCCTGTCCCACCAATCACATATGTGCAATCTTGAACCATCTTCATTGCGTGTTCATAATTCACATTCCCAAGAACGACCAATTTGTCAACGATTTGTCGGCGGCGCATCTCGTCTCGAAGTTGAGGAAGAACGGAATCATCTACTCGAATATCTTCCTCCAAAACACCGTGCTTGGTCAGAAGATTTGAAGCATGTTGAATCAACGAATCTTGGCCGATATCGAGAATCAGAATTCGATCTGCTTCGACATGAAGATCCTGAAGTTCTTCTCGAAGAAGAACTGTATTGAGGCGTCGTTTCCAAAGCCACGTGGGTCCATCAACTTGTGCAAATGGATTCAGATCTTCAAGAGAATACGGAATTAAACCAAGCGGCGTTTGTACGAGGATCTCCATCTCAGGCAAGACATGTTTGAGTCGAAGAGCAAGCAGGTCGCACCGTTGTCGCCATGGCCCTGGTTTGCCGTGAATGATCAGGACATCGGTTGGACCGCTGGTCAAAGGCCTCCACCTGCGTTGCAATTGTTTCCGAGCTGCCAGAATATGAGGCCGTGAGAGGGTATCTTCGCCTCCCCAACGCTCACCCTTTTTCCTGCGTGGTGCTTGCATGTTGACCACCTTGGACCAATCAGGCTCCCAAATTCCACCGCTAGGATGAAAATCACGGGCAGCCGCTCGGTCATCTTGGACCAAGTCATCTACCAATTCGGAGGGCAGACCCGAAGGAAACGGACGAGTGGTCAACCAGAGGAAGGCCTCACGAAGAGCTGGATGCTGGTGACTACGCTGCTCTGCAAGTTGCCATATGGTCCCTTCGTGAACCGCTTGTTTGCAACGAGACAGTTCAGCGAGAGTTACTTCGAGATTGTAGCGAGCGAGCAGATTGGTCCTCTCATTCTGTTCCATCTTTCGAACAGATTCGGGAGTAAAATTCACAACACAAGGAACCAACTCAGGCCATGCATGAAGGTCGTTCAATCGGTATGTTCCTTGGGGCGAGAGCAAACGGTCGTCCCTCGCAAACAGAGCATATGCCGCTGAATCAAACAAATCAGCACCGAGTGCAACAAGCATCGAGAATAACATTGGATGCCCACAACCAAACATGTGCCGTGGACGCTCAGGTGGTAGTTCACCGATTGAAGCAAGCATGATTTTTGCCAAATCCTTGTAGCGATGTTGCTCCATAATCGGGACGATTCCACCAATAGGGTGTACTGCAAAGTCAAATCCACCCATACCTTTCGCTGATTGTTTCCTCAGATGACGGTATGTTCCTCCTTGGATGGGACCGTTGAGCATAACACCTTGGGCAGTTTTGATCGATGCATCACACCGTTCGATGGTGGTTTCGACCGCTTGCAAGACCTCTTGCTCGGTCATATCCGGACGACTAAAGACATCCAACATGGTTGCAATATCGACGCCGATTGAGCGCTGAAATTCAACGATTTCTTCGACACCTACTTCGACATCACCATAGACATAGGATTGGAACGTTCCGGAATCCGTCATGATGACTCCCGGGAAGTTGAGAAGGTCATGAACACCCTTGCTGACGGCATGTTCCTTGAGTTCATCATGCTTCCAAATGATGTACGAGTTTGTGATGAGCCCTTGTATGCCATAGCGATCCCACATCTCGCGAGGTTCAATAGTACGAATGTTTGGATTAATCACCGGCAACAATGCGGGAGTTTCAAGAACACCATGGGCTGTGTGAATCTTTCCTATGCGTGAACGACCATCTCGAGCAACAATCTCAAACTTCCCTTGGTCGCTCTCTCTGCTCGGCTGTGGGTCTTGCCTCACGCCGTCCATCCATGCAGTCATAGAACCAGCCCCAGAACCTCTTCTTTTCAATTGCCCGATGGGACGTCAACGAATTCGACGTTTCCGTGAGCAAGAATGAATTCACGACCGAGATCGTCAAACGTATCCAGTAAAGACGATGAGAACTGTATGCTTGAAATTTCTGAATCTGCTTCCAAATCGTTCCGAACACCCTCCAAGGTTCCAGGAGCAGCTCCACAAGAGAGGCACGCTCCTGTCAAGTCCAAGATGAAGTTGAAGCCTTCATCCTGTTTCTTCCACTCGGATACAGCAATGCCACCTCCGTGTCCATCAAGTGCTGCACGAACTGTCCCCAGGCGAGAGAGAAGAACTGGGACAATATGTTCTGTACCTACTGCCTCATCGATGCGAGTATTGCGAAGACGTTCTTCTTCTTCAGCATCGGTTTGTTCTTCGATTCGACGCTTTGCTTCCTCTTCCATGGCCTTCTGCGCTTCCAGCGCATAGGCCCGAACCAAATCGTCGTCCATAGAGACTCCATGTTGAGGTGGTGTTTGAATTGTTGCAAAGCCGTGGTATCATGAGTGATTGCATCTATTGATAAGGGGGTGATGATACCAATGAACGGGTGAGGACATGACTGAAGTCTTGTTACGTGTGGAAAATCTTCACGTTTCCGTAGGAGATACTCCAATTATTCAGGGAATCAGTCTAGAGATCAAGCGTGGAGAAATTCACGCTATAATGGGCCGAAACGGTGCAGGAAAATCCACCCTTGCCAATGTCATCATGGGACATCCTGCCTATGAAATCACAAGTGGAACCGTCCATTACAAAGGAGAAAACATTGCTGAAATGGAAGTCTTTGAGCGAGCCCGTGCAGGCATGTTCCTTTCGTTTCAATACCCCGCTGCAATCCCTGGCGTTCAAGTAGGAACATTCCTGCGCAAGTCCGTCGCTTCCGTACGAGGAGAAGCCCCCTCGCCACGAGAATTTCGAAAGGAATTGAACGAGGCGATGAAGCAACTCGACATGGACAAATCCTTCCTCTCTCGCTATGTCAATGACGGATTCAGTGGAGGAGAAAAGAAGCGACTTGAGATTCTTCAAATGCTCTTGCTTCAACCGGACCTTGCTCTTCTCGATGAGACCGATTCGGGTCTCGACATCGATGCCTTGCGAATTGTTGCGGAAGGAATCAACGCAGTCGCCCAAGATACGGGTTGCCTCATTATTACACACTACCAACGCCTGTTGGACTTGGTCAAGCCAACCGTCGTTCACGTTCTCATCGATGGTAAGATTGTCGAAAGTGGTGGGCCGGAATTGGCGTTAAAACTTGAAAAAGAGGGATACGATTGGGCAGATGCCCTTGCTTGAGGTGATTCGATGACACAAGAAGCGCAAGATGCAGTTGGCGATTACAAGTACGGATTCCACGACCCTGAATCTTCAACAATCCGCTTTGACAAGGGATTGAGCGAGAAGGTTGTTCGAGACATTTCAGAACTCAAAAACGAACCTCAATGGATGACCGATATTCGAGTTAAGGCATACCATCATTTCATGGAAAGAGAAATGCCTACATGGGGCAATTGTGAATCCCTTGAAGGCATTAACTTCGACAATGTAACCTACTTCCTCCGTTCTTCCGATAAGACCGAGAAGGATTGGGATGATGTCCCAGAGGACATCAAGCGCACCTTCGACCGTCTCGGAATCCCTGAGGCAGAACAAAAGTGGCTCGGCGGTGTTACTGCTCAGTACGAAAGCGAAGCAGTGTATCACTCGATTCGCGAAGATCTCGAAGAACAAGGCGTACTCTTCCTCGACATGGATTCTGGACTCAAAGAACATCCTGAAATCGTCAAGAAGTACTTCGGAACTGTCGTTCCACACACAGACAACAAATTCTCTGCTCTCAATACAGCAGTTTGGTCGGGCGGATCGTTCATCTATGTTCCAAAGGGTGTTCATGTTGAGATGCCCGTTCAGGCGTACTTCAGAATCAATGCAAAGAACATGGGACAGTTCGAGCGGACGCTTATCATCGCTGACGAAGGTTCTTCGATTCATTATGTCGAAGGATGTACTGCTCCAACCTATTCCACCGATTCGCTCCATTCAGCTGTTGTCGAGTTGATTGCGATGGAGGGTGCAAAAATCCGATACTCCACGGTTCAGAACTGGTCAGCAAACGTCTACAACTTGGTTACAAAACGTGGTGTCGCTCACAAGAACGCAACAGTCGAATGGGTCGACGGAAACATTGGTTCAAAGTTGACCATGAAGTATCCAGCAGTATTGCTCAAGGGAGAAGGCGCCCATGCAGAAGTTATCTCAGTCGCTTATGCTGGCAAGGGTCAACACCAAGATGCTGGTGCTAAAGTCCACCATCTTGCACCAAACACCACTTCCAACATCCTGTCAAAGTCGATTTCGAAGAACGGAGGTCGCTCCTCGTACCGGGGTATGCTTCAAGTTACACCCAAGGCATCGGGTTGCCGATCAAAGGTGGTTTGTGACGCGCTGATGCTCGATGAAGACAGTCGTAGCGACACCTATCCTACCATGGAGATTGGAAATTCAACTGCAGATCTTGAACACGAAGCGAGTGTGTCAAAGGTCTCTGGAGACCAGTTGTTCTACTTGATGAGTAGAGGACACAGCGAAGAAGAAGCCATGGGGATGATTGTCAATGGATTCTTCGAACCGTTCACTCGGGAACTTCCGATGGAATACGCTGTTGAACTCAACCGACTCCTTGAATTGGAAATGGAGGGCTCGATTGGATGACATCGTATCTCGATGCCACTCTTCCAAATCGATCCGAACACCTCTGGCGCTACACGCCATGGTCCAGGGTTCATCCCGGAAGCGTTGACACTGTTCCAACTGTGGATTCAGCCGTGGTCAAATCTGAAGAACTTGAGATTGTGAACAAAACGTTTCAACCACTGTCAACAACAGACATTGCACGGATATTTTTGAATGAAGTCCTCACTGAAACCATCGTTGTTGAGTGTGATGGTAAGGAAGGAAACATCCACATTCATGCTGGCGGCCATGCTGTTGCAACCCATCTCCACATCTCATGCCAAACAAACTCGAACCTTGTTCTTCATCTCCACGGGGAAGCGGAATGGTTCGGCCTTGCATTGACCGGTCATGTTCAGCCCAATGCAAGTCTTAGTGTTGGCATCATCAATGAATTGTCTTCCGACTCAGTCATGGTTCGGGTTGACGACTGGTCTGTGCAACGCGATGGACGGCTTGAACTTGCAACGCTCTCGATGGGAGGTCATCGAAACAAATCCGATATCCGAAGTACGCTTCAAGGAACAAACGCTTCCCTCAAGCAATTCATCGGAGTCCATGGCCATGGGACACGACACGACGATCATCACGTTGAGATTCACCATCAACAACCTCACACCAATTCACACCTCCTACTCAATGCGGCTTGCGATGATCGAAGCCATTCAATCGGAACGGGTGCTCTGACAATCGACGACGTTGCACAGCACACCGATGCAGCTCAAGTGTTCCGTAACCTTTTGTTGTCACCTTCTTCGAGAGCAGAGGCAATTCCTGAACTCGAAGTCCTCGCCAACGAAGTCGCTGCAGCCCATGGTGCTGCTTCTGCACCCATTAACAAAGAACAATTGCACTACTTGATGAGCCGTGGACTTTCAAATGAAGAAGCAACCTCAATGATTGTTGAGGGATTCCTTGTCGACTCGTTTACTGGACTTGGTTCGGACTATGTCCGTGATGCAATTCAGACTCGATTGACGGTTCATCTTGAGTGCAAACTGATTGGGTGATGCGCATGGCAATTCAAGATGATTTTCCGATTCTGCAACGCCAGGTCAATGGACATCGCCTCATCTATCTTGACAATGCCGCAACAACTCAGAAGCCTTCGACGGTCATTAACGCAATGAATGACTATTACACCAAGCACAACGCCAATGTTCACAGAGCGGTACACACACTTGCTGGTGAAGCAACGGATGGCTATGAAGCATGTCGAACGTCGCTCAAATCATGGTTTAATGCTGAACGCTGCATTCTAACAAGTGGTACAACCGAAGCAATCAATCTTGCAGCGCATGCTTGGGGTCATCCACAACTCAAAGGTCGGGCAATCGTCCTCACTGAAATGGAACACCACAGCGACATCGTTCCGTGGCAAATGCTTGCCGAAACATTTGGAAACGAATTGCGATATGTCCCCGTAAAACAAGACTTAACCCTTGATATGGAGGCTTTTGAAGCTTCAATTGAAGGAGCAGGATTGGTCTGTGTGGTCCACACATCAAACGTTCTAGGCGTACGAAATCCAATTGAAGAGATCATTGAAATCGCCCACAAGCACGGCGCCAAAGTTCTGCTCGATGCGGCCCAGGGGGCTCCACACTGTCAAATCGACATGACAGAACTGGGGGCTGATATGATGGCATTGTCCGCTCACAAGATGTGCGGCCCAACCGGCATTGGATGTCTCCTTGTCAACGAGGATACGTTCCAAGAAATGAAACCCTTCATGGGCGGTGGAGATATGATTGAAACCGTTACACTGGAGGGATCAACCTATCAAACCAATGAGCATCGTTTCGAAGCAGGAACACCTCGAATTGCTGAAGCAATCGGCTGGAATGCTGCACTGGACTATTTGGCAACACTCAATCTCGAGGAACAACATTTGCGACTCCTCAACATTGCACGTCACGTTGCAGATGCACTTCGGGCAATGGGAATGACGGTCTATGGGCGTCATGATGATGAAGATTCATCAGTCGTTTCGTTCCTGCACCCAACACTTCACAGCGAAGATTTCGCTCACCTTCTGGATGCTTGTGGAGTAGCGGTTCGCACTGGACACCATTGTGCACAACCGCTCCTCAATCGGCTCGGCATCAGTGGAACTGTTCGCGCATCTTTTTACATCTACAACACGATGCAAGATGCTGATGAATTCCTTGGGCATGTTGGCGACATTCTGGAGAGGTTCGCATGACCTATCCTGAACAACTCATGGAATTGATCGAAGATTTTCAGTCCATTGAGGATCGGATGGAACGTCTTGAGTATGTCTTTGATCTTGCTTCTGAAGTTAACGAACTTCCTGTAGAAGCCTGGACCGATTCCACTCGTATCCATGGATGCCAATCAGAGGCTCATGTTCGCGTAGACATCGACAACAACAACGTTCGATTGTACGCAGGGGCCGATTCCAAACTGGTGCAAGGATTGATGGGGATTCTAACCATAGCAATCGACCACCAACCCATCGAGATTGCACGTAATTTAACCCCGGATTTTGCAATGACAATGGGTATTCTCAACTCACTTTCACCATCGCGAAGCAATGGTTTTCGCAACATGTTTGACAAAGTGATGAGCGAAATATCGGAGGAAGAATAATGGTTGAAGAAGCACATGTTATGGAATCTTTGCAGTCGGTTGAAGACCCTGAATTGGACATTTCCATTGTCGACCTCGGATTGGTATATGCGGTTCGTTTTGAGAATCGGGATGAGGGAGTACACGCTGAAATCGATTTGACACTCACCTCACCGGGTTGCCCTGCAGCCCCTGAAATCATGGCGGCCGCACACCGTGCCGCACTACAGACCGATGGGCTTGACAGTGTTCACATCAATCTGGTATGGTCACCACGATGGGATCCTCGAGTTCATGCAACTGAAGATGCCAGAATGGACATGGGCATTTGGGATTGATTATTCCCCAACGTGAAGCGTGACATTGTCTCCGTCTTCAATTCCTAGGCGTTCCCGCAGGAATGGGCCTGAAATTACCTCGACAACATCGACGTGACGTGTCAAATCGGGGATAAGAATTGCACACTCAATTATCTGCTCATTATGGGAAATCTTTGCCTGATAGGCAGTAGCTCCTCCAAACGAAATGCCGTCGCGAAGGAAACCACGTACACGCATTGCCTCAAAGGCATCAACATCAACATTCATCGCTTGTTCAAGGGAATGGGAATCGGCATCAAGCGTGTCAATTCCTGCTTTGTTCCTTAGCGCAATGTACTGGATAAAGTGATCCTGTTCAACAGTAATGTTGAGTGTTCCCGGCCACGCAGTCGTACCGAGAATTGTTCGAAATTGTTCTTGGTAGTGCGGTTGCGACATGAAAACATGGGCTCGACCTAAGCCACTGCTGACCGTTCCATTGAGTTGCACAGTTGAATGGTAAACTCTCTCCTTTTTCATCATGCGTGTTGAAGCCACATCTCACAAAAGCCCTTAATCAACCTCGTCGAGGACTGGATGGTGAGACCATGCCTGGTGACATGACGTGGATGAAACAACGCTTCGACGAATTGAACGAAAAGTCCCTTCTTTGGGAACCGCCAACCCTCGAAGGGCCGAACCAACCTCGTTGTACAATGGAAGGCAAGCCTACCATTATGCTCTCAGCCAACAATTATCTCAACCTCACAACACATCCGAAGGTCGTTCGAGCGATGGTCGATGCAACCACAAGGTACGGTGCTGGAAGTGGGTCAGTTCGAGCCATTGCTGGAACGATGGATTTGCATTTGGATGCTGAACGAACCGTTGCAGATTTCAAAGGTGTCGAGGCGGCATTGATCTATTCTGCAGGTTACACCGCAAACGTTGGATTGATTCCAACGCTGGTTCAAGGACCGCAAGATGTCATCATCAGCGACGAACTGAATCATGGATCCATCATCGATGGTGTTCGACTCACAAAGGCACGACGTGGCGTATATGCTCACAATGACATGGGTGAGCTCGAAGCAGTTCTGAAGGCTCATGAAGACGCTGAACGGAAACTTGTCATCACCGATGGTGTCTTCTCAATGGATGGAGATTATGCACCGCTGGACGAAGTTAACAAACTCGCAGAAGAATATGGAGCGATGGTCCTTGTCGACGATTGCCACGGAGAAGGTGTTCTCGGAGAAGGAGGAAGAGGCATTGTCGACCACTTCAAACTTCAAGGCAAAGTTGACTTTGAAGTAGGGTCTTTCTCGAAGGCACTCGGAGTACAAGGAGGTATCTTAGCCGGTACAGAAATGACACGGACGCATGCCTTGAACCATTCCCGTTCATGGCTTCTTTCCGGTTCGCAACCGCCCGGCGTTGCTGCCGCACAGAAAGCTGCGATCGAAGTTCTCATGGAAGAGCCGGAGCATCACGCAAAACTATGGGAGAACACGAATTATTTCCGTAAGGAATTGCAATCCTTAGGATTTGACACAGGAGTTTCAACGACCCCTATCATTCCCATCATGTGTGGTGAATCATCAACTGCAAAAGCGATGACTACCCATCTCCAGAATGAAGGTGTTATGGCAGGAGCAATTGTATTTCCAATGGTTGCCAGAGACAAAGCCAGAATCCGTACTCAAATGTCGTCTGGGCTTTCTCGTGAAGATTTGGACGATGTCCTTCGCCTTCTCGAATCGATTGGTCCAAAGGTTGGTTTAATCTGAATTTAGGATTTGATTTCTGCTTGTTCAGCATCTTCCATCAGAATAAATTCGTAAGCCCCGCTTGCACTATCGTAATCAATTGACAAAAACAGAGCCTTCATTTGACGCTCCTCAAATGGATCGTGAAACCATGGTTGGCCTCCCCTGAAAATCTTCAGAATTTCTTTGAACTCACTCATCGCCATATTTCCAGAAATGGTGTATTCTGCAGATTCAGCGCCCTCGTCCAGTAGATCATCACCTTCTTGACCACGGATTACGGTCCGTTGTAAACGACGTTTTACGTTCATGTGAACATTACAGTTTGCAAGTCGATACCAATCTTTTCCAACACTCGCAATGAAACATTCGTTTGCTTCCATAGCAGACGGAAGGAAACTGGGTTTGTAACCTTTCTTTGAAAAACAACCCTGTGAATGAATTGCTTCATAACCAACGATTCTGTTGCTTATTCTGATTCGTAAGCATCAACAACTTCGAGAAGTTCAATATCTTCTCCAGCCATCTCATCTGCGGAATCCTTCGTTGAAACAGGATAACTTTTCCCACCCTCAAATGGATTTACGCCTTCATCAAGCATGCATAGAAGTCGCCATCGAGGAGCCCAAGAAAGGTGGACGTATGCAGGACCTGGAAGCAGAAGTACGAACAAGGAGAGGCCAGCGGGTATGTCCAGAACATTCGAGAAATCAAGGCCAAGCAAACCAATTCCGAGGAAAGGCATGGGATACAAGATGATCCGAGGCGGCGTCATCGGCATTCGTTTTGTCAGTGCAACCAGAATCAACGAGGCAAAACCCAGAACCAAACATGCTGCCATGAAAAGTGCTGAAAACAACAACCAGTTCGAAAACGACTCATTCAGATTATCGTACCGTAACGTGTATGGGAAGATCAATGCAAGACTGATCAAAAATCCGTAGAACATACCAATGTTTGCTGGATGAGAAATCCACAACGGAAGTCTGGAAAAACGACGTGAGAGAGAAGTTCCAAACAAGAGCTCCTGTTGTTCTTGATCAAGGTCTGAAACGATTTCAGTCCAGCGAACAGGAGGTTCCATGGCGATATGCTGACAAGTTGAGGTTTTCAATCCACCCGTTGTTGAGTCAGTGAATGGGCTATTCTTGACCTCTCAACTTTTTTGCGATTGGGCCTACAGCATCTTCAAGTTCCAATTCTTCTGGCCAATCTCGGTCCAGTAAACCGTAATCCAAGGATTCTCGAGAGCGCGCCTCTTCCATATCATCCTCAACTTCATTGTGGGCATCACGAAGTGCAAGTGATTGGTTGAGAAGGGCCATGACTCGGCGGAGGTGTGAATTCAAGATCTTTTCATCGGTGAAGTATCCAAAAATGGTGTAATCATCATCAAGAGCAACCAAGTTGAATCCTTGAAGCAAATCGTCCCTGATAAGGCGATATCGCTCCTTACCGGCTTCGGCCCATCGCCCGTCTTGAAGCCGAATTATTACTTCTGCTTCTTTGATTGAGTCCAATTCCATCATGGGATGAGAAGGGTTCACTGCAAATGGTATCGTTTGCCAGCGTTGCCATTGACGAAGACCAACAAGCAGTATGATCAAAAACAGAGTGAAGAAGAACGCTCCAAGAATGGAAGCACCTCCGAGAAGTATTCCAATGGCAGGAAGAACAAGTGCAATGCCAAACTGAAGGAAGATTCGACGAGATTGTTCCTGCGCCTTGGGTGTTTGTGCAAACACGATGAAATGCTTTGGCAGACCTTCTTCGAACTGCATCACTCGTTCACCTCTTCAACGACTGGCAACCGTATTGATTCATAGGTTTGTTCCCAAACATCAACATCGTCAGCAAAAACCGAAATGTTTGCCACATGTTGTTTGATGTCGAAGCCCCATGCATGATTCCACGGACTCAATTTCGGGACCAGTTTAGCCCACTGATTGGTGACTCCCCTCGTTTTTTTTCGTTGATGGTTGTAGAGAAGGGCTGCTGTTTGGATAAGACCTTGAATGAGCAAAACCTCAGATTGAACCGCATTTCTTTGTTTGAGAGAATTCCATAAATCCTCCCACGCCTCATGTGCATGCCAATAACGGCCCGTATCGAAATCAAGACGTCCTTGTTCAAGCAACACCGCCTCGTCCTCTGAAAGGGGTGATGCCTCCATGGTTGGCCCATGCCATCAACCATTGAAATGCTTCTCATTTACCCTCGAGGGACACACAGTTCAAAAGATAAAAGAAAATCTTCAGGGTTGCGGGGTGGAGATTATGTTGAATTTTGTACCCGGAGACGTGCTTGAATCAAGGCGCGGAGGTGTTGATGTTCTCCGCCATCTTGCACAAGAATTAGCGATATTGGAACGGAATGGTTCTATCCAAATTCGACGCAACATACCCGAAGTTGGAGAACGAATTGGCCACCTCTTGATTTTTGACGGCTCTCTTGCAGCCGCATTTCATCAAGCTGAAATGCTACGGTTTGGAATTGAAGCATTGCTTGAAATTGAATCCGATGCCTCGGCACTTGATGCAACCATGAGCCTTCATGAAATGACTGAGGCATCCTACATTGAAGCGGTGTCAACAAATCCAACCATCAGTTTGCTCAATCCCGATGAAGATCAACGGGATGAAGCCTGGTGGACAACCGTTCGCACACCTGTTCGAAGACTCGAACGTGAAGAACGACTTCCAGAATTGAAGCCATCCGTTGGTGTTCCTGAAGCATTACGACGACGTAGTGAGGCACGTTTGAGGATGCAGAGTGGACCGGTCCTTCAACGAGGCCAAGCATGGCTCGAGCATGCAATTGACCCAGTTCATGCCTTCACGTTTGCACGAACAATCTCTAAATTGGACCACTCCATACTCATCATCTCTCGTCAATCACCTCCCCAAATGGAATCGAATTATGATATCGATCTGAAACATTACCGATGGCTATCAGAAACTCAGCATGAGCGAACCTTAGAACCATCTCTTGAAACAATCAGGAGAACCGTTGACGAATTCGCTGATGCACATCGGAAGAGCATTCTCGTCATCGAAGGTATCGAATACCTTTCAGGAATTCATGGCGAACAACGTGTGATTGAGATGATACGAAGTATTGTTGACCAAACGCGAGTCAACGGAAATGTACTCTTAATCACATCAAACCTCGAAGCGTTCTCAAGACAACAGCGCTCACGTTTAGAGCGTGAATTCACTGGACTTGAAAGTGATCAAATTCAAACATGGCTACTCGATATTGAGTTGTTGCAAGAACACCCATTCTTCATGGATTCAGATGCAGAAGCAGAAGCCGCGATAATGCAACATCTTCAGGAAAATGTGAGTGATCCTATCTTAACACCGAAACTTGAGATACCAACTCCTGTTCAACAAATTCCATTGCCTGCTGAACATCGCACACAGCAGGTTGACGATGAACTTCGATCAAAGATGAGGTCATGGGTTAACGATTCAGATGAAGAGGAC
>JACETE010000049.1 GCA_013911465.1 Candidatus Poseidoniales archaeon | reverse complement strand
ATGTACTCGAGAGGAGATTTGGATGAATCGCAATGGAGTTATCAAACTTCAATCGGCGATGAAGCGCAATCTGCACAACTTGGCGTACTTTCAAGCGATGGAAATGATTACTTCTTCGCAGCATGGGTTGAAGGAACTGGAGTTGATGCCAACATCGCCGTTCTTGTGACAGAAGGTGATTGGTCCGAAAGCGTGCAACGAACGAGCGCACCTGGCGCTACAACACTTCTTTTCAATCTACGTGATGATTTCATTGAAGTATTGTACAATGAGATCACTGTTCGTGGCGAAGTTGCTCGATATGGAATCTTGAAGGTCGATGGTGAAACTCCAATCATTGGTCTTGCGAACATCGTCTCTGAAAAGAAGAGTTTGCTCGGCTACAGTATGAATTCCCAAGACGGAATTATGTTCACCGTCTCACCGACAGGTCGTTTTTCAATGCAGAAATTCCTCATGGATTCCGCTCAAGAGAAGCCTGAACCGAAATCCTTCCTCGACCAATTCCTCGAACCCTTGCCAGGGTCTGATGAAATGAAAGCAAGGATTTTCCTCGGTATCGTTTCTGTCTTGTTCCTCATCTTTGTTCTCGTTGTTGTAAGCCTCCGATCGAGTCGGAGGAAAGAAGGATCATTCGATGTCAGTGGCTATGAGGAAGATGAAGTTGCGATTCTTATTCAGGTTCAAGAAGATGAAGTTGAAGAAGAACTGGTAGCATCGGTACCAATTAGTGTCCCGGTTGAACTTGAACATGAAGAATCTACTCTGGCAGAAGAATTGGAGGCAAAAACCAGCGCTGGTGAAGGAAATGCTCGACTCAATCGGCGCATGAAGCGAAAGCAAGAACGTGAGATTGCAGAAATCGTGTCAAAGGGGCTTCCACCGTTACCTACTCCAACACCACTACCTGCCTTACCTGAGGCAGAACTTGCTCCCTCTCTCCCTGAACTCGATTCAGTTGCACTTCCTCCATTAGGTGAACTACCTCCTCTTCGACGTCAAGCGACGTGTCCGTCATGCCAGGCGAATTTCCCTGTCACTGATATCATGCGTGCTCAAGTCACATGTCCTATCTGTTCGGAACGGTTCAGTCTTTGAGGTGTAAATATGTGTGGAATTTTTGGCTACATAGGGCATAGAAATGCTTCTTCTTTGCTTGTCAAAGGTTTACTTCGTCTGGAATATCGCGGCTACGATTCGAGTGGAATTGTCGTAAAGAATGG
Organism: Candidatus Poseidoniales archaeon; assembly: GCA_013911465.1. GTDB lineage: Archaea > Thermoplasmatota > Poseidoniia > Poseidoniales > Poseidoniaceae > MGIIa-L2. The sequence goes on along the minus strand of JACETE010000049.1, from coordinate 9,990 downwards.
CCAATTGCAATCCTACAAAGACATAGGGAAAATTTCAGACATGGCATCTTCTTTGCCGAATTTCAAAGGTTCGATGGGTATCGCACATACCCGTTGGGCTACACATGGTGGCGTAACCAAGGAAAACGCTCACCCACATCTCAGCAATGATGGAAAGGTCGCCATTGTCCACAACGGTATTCTTCAGAATTCGGATCTGCTTCGCAAGAGGTTGACCAAACTAGGAATTGAGTTGAATTCAGAAACGGATTCTGAGGTGTTTTCTCATTTTATTTCAATCGAATTGAATCAGGGCAAAGAGCCACTCGAAGCTCTTCAAAATGTTCTTTCGATAACTCGTGGGACTTGGGGTCTTTGCGTACTGTTCTTGGAACATGATTTTGTCCTTTGCGCTCGAAATGGTTCCCCTCTCATCATTGGGCGAGGCAAGAATGAGATGTTCATCTCAAGCGACCCTCATGCAATTCGAGAGCATACGGATCAATTGGTAGCGTTGGAAGATGGTCAAATTGCGCAACTTACTTCCAATGATTTTCAAGTGATGGAAACGGATGGTAAAAAGGTCAAATCGAGGATTCTACAACTTGAAGAGGAATGGGGCGAGAGTGAACTTGGTGATTATCCTCATTACATGCTCAAAGAGATTCACGAGCAATCTCAATCTCTCCAACATTGTCTTTCAGGTCGATTGCGTCATGCAGAAGGATCCGCTTCACTTGGTGGACTTCAAATTCGGCCACAAGAACTAGCTGAACTGCCACATGTTCGATTAATCGGCTGTGGAACAGCTCTGCACGCAGCTCAAATTGGTCAGATTCTCATCGAAGAATGGGCTCGAATCCCAGCAGTGTCACATGTGGCAAGTGAATTCAATGCAAACGACCCTGTGATTAATCCGAAGGCACTTCATCTTGCAATTTCTCAATCTGGAGAGACTGCCGATACGTTATCTGCTGTGAAGGAGATTCAACGCAAAGGGGCTGATGTATATGGTATTGTAAACGTAGTGGGTTCTACTATCGCTCGTCAGTGTGGAAAAGGTGTGTACATTCATTCTGGACCAGAGCAGTCGGTCGCATCGACCAAAGCGTTCACAAATATGGTTGGAGCTTTAGCATTGTTTTCTTTGCAACTCGGCCGTAGTCGCCATCTTTCGAAAACAAAGGGCAAATTGATTGCTAAGGAGATGCGAAAACTTCCGGAAAAAATTCGAACCTATCTTTCCAATCCTGGACCTATTCAAGATGCGGTCGATTTGGTAACTCAAGCAAAAAGTGTCCTGTTTTTGGGCCGAGGTATTTCCTCTCCTGTAGCATCTGAGGGTGCTCTCAAACTCATGGAAATCGCATACATACCTTGTCTTTCATACCCGGCTGGTGAAATGAAGCACGGCCCTATTGCATTAATCGAAGAAGATTATCCGGTCGTAGTTATTGCACCAAACGATGGTGTTCAAGATCGGACGTTGAATGCAATACATGAATGTAAGGCGCGTGGAGCGAAAATCATCCTCATTCATGAAGAGGGAGATCCCATAGCGGAGATTGGTGATATTAGCATTGCAATCCCTTCAACGATTCCTATGCTTACTCCTCTTTTGAGCGTACTACCAACACAACTGATTGCATATCAGGCTGCTTTGAATCTCGGGAACGATGTCGATCGTCCAAGAAATCTAGCTAAATCAGTAACAGTTGAGTAATCAAAGAACTGTAAATCGTTGTTCTTCTTGTTTCCAATTGAAGGGCTTGTATCCCAATGCGTGTCGAGTATGTCGCATTTTGATGATGCCCAACTTCCGTTGAACGTCGTCTTCTTTACGATCCATGACCAAGTGGATCACTCCATCTGAAAGGTAATCTTCTACCCCGTATTCCCCAAACTGGCGATGGTTTTCACCTGTCATTTCACAGATGAAGAACGATGTCAATTCAAGACGACGAACCGCCTCAAAGAGCCTGAAGATTTCATCTCTTGGATTTTCCATCTTCGTGAGGGTAAAGAAGGCACCGAGTGAGTCAAAGACCAGCAATTCAAACCCAATGGACTTCCTATAATTTGTAAGTTGTTTGATGAGTTGTCCCATCCAATCGACACGATTCGTCATACCCTGTTCATCGAGTTGAACTCGCAGATCGGACAAGTCGATAATTGCAATCCGATTGCGGACACGAGCATCATCGACATTCATGCCCATGTTGGCCATGTGCGCACGAAGTGAGTCCTTTCCTTGTTCGAGTGTGACATAAATTCCACTGGTTTCACCGTAGAGAACTGCGTTGTACAGCATCGAGAATGTTACACTGGATTTCATTGCACCCGACGCACCTGCAACAATACAGATGTGGCCTTTTGGTATGCCACCTTGCATATTTTCGTCAAGTCCTTCTACGTGTGTTGGAATCCTTTCCATGATGTCCATAACTTCGCCCCGCTTTGAGGAAGACCATTCAACACTTGAAATTCACCCCCAATTTGTTTGAAAAATGTGATGAGGTTTCAACCACACGGGATGATATGCGCATCCTACTTGCATCAGCCTCGGAGCGACGCGGAGCAATCCTCAGGGATCTGTTTCCAAACATCGAGCAGCGATCTCTCAAGGATGTTGATGAATCAGTACCCGCCGATGTTCTTTCTCAGCAGGTCCGAACGGTTGCTTCTCGAAAAGCCTCTGCAGTGCAATTGGATGCATCATTTGATGTCCATGTGGTTGCAGATACGCTTGTCGAAGATCCAGATGATGAACGCCAAGCCCTTGGTAAACCAGAATCAAAGGAACAAGCGATATCAATGCTCCTTCGGTTACGAGGTCGTCGCCACAGAGTCTGGTCCGCTACGATGGTGCATGCCTCAAATGGATGGCAATCAAGTGTTGAACATGCCATTGTTGAGATTGATGATTTTTCAGATGATGTGCTTGTTGAACTGATTGAATCCAATTCATGGGTTGGAAAAGCCGGTGGTTACGATTTGGCGGGAGTCATGGGTCAACATGCCAAACTTATCGAGGGTTCTGAATATACCGTGCTTGGATTTACGCAAGCTTCGTTGAATCTATTGACAGATCTTCAATCGTTGTTTTCGATGAGTCGGTCGTAGAACATTGGCATACGATGCCAGTTATCGACTGGGAAGATTGTGTGTTTGATGAAAAGGACCGCCAGTAAGATGGAAGCCAAACTCTGTGTAGCCACCCAAGCCAAGACTGGTGCGTAATTTTCCTCAAGCAGGATTGAGCCATCGAATAACGTCCAGGTCATGAGTGCGCCCGATCCCAAGAAGAGTATCACAAGGTGCCAATGCGTTACCCGAGTTGAAGGGGAGTAATGGAGGTGGTCCTCATGGAGGAAAATCGCAAAACCTGAGACAATGAAGAAACATGGGTATGTGATCAACAACCAATGCGTTGGTTGAATGTTCGCTAGTCCTTCGTGTCCAGTCCATATTGGAGCAATGGATACGACAGCGAGGAAAGGTAAGAGAAGGTATCCAATGAGAATGAAGGTTGAGTGCGGCTTTGCAAATGTACCCGTCGAGAATCTGAGGATTTTGAGTGGATTCAACATGAAGAAGACATTGAGTAAGAGAACAGCAAACCAGATGTCAATCAAATCTTCTGAAACAACCTCACGCACTCTGAGGAAACTTACGATCACATAGCCGATTCCTAGGCTAATGAGAATCAAAAAGCGAATCGGCAACGTTGCCGGATTTGTTGCATTCCAACCCAGTCGTCGATTAAAGTGAGAAAGTAGCGTTGTTGTGATCATCATGTTGCAGAAGATGGCAACAATGAATGCTACACCAAATTCAATCATGCCAGTTACTTCACGCATAAACCATGCTCCACAAATGAACATTGCACAGAAAACCAGTACAAGACCAGGTGCATAGGAAAATATTCCAACTTCTCCTGCACTGTTCTTCTGTTTGATAATCTCGATTGAGGAGGCGGTCAAGGTTAGAAGAGCCAAACACATCAGAATGATTCCTATACCTGATAGCTCAATGAAGAGAGACCATTTTCCTGAGTAGATTCCAATATGGATGAACACTTGCCCCAATCCATTCAACTGTAGGAAATGACGCATTGTGGTTTTTTCGAACGATGGAACGTTGTATACAAGAGGAAATGTATCGAATCCTATGCCCGCCAAAATCCCCATGACAGGACCTAAGGCGAAGAGCGTGATGAGGACATAATTCATCAATGACAATCGTTCGTCATCTTCAAACAATTCGTAGGGCGAGAAAAAGGTCAACCATGCGAGAAGGAATGCAAGTGCGATGAAGAAGAACATCGATGATGTGAACAGTTCAAGATATGAACCTACAAATCGTTCTCTGTTCTGCATACGCCTACCTCAGTTCACATTCAGAATCCGTGTAAGTCCGAGTTCATGTTTTTCGATATCAACCACTACATCTGCACCGGGAATCATGAGTAATTTATCTTCAGCATCAAGGGCGAATACGGCCACGCCAGTCTGTTCACACATAACTCGTAGTTCTCTCCGACATGCTTGTTGATGAGATTCCATGTGCACAAGTGTTCGTAGATCAACGATGACCGTATCACCTTGAATCACGCGCTGAGCAATGCCTCTGGTGTGGATTCGATGCTTTTCGTCTGGTTTGACATAGCGTAACGCCCGTGTTGGACGCAACGCCTTGGTAATTCGGTGACTTGAAAGGTCATGAAACGGTTCCCCGTCAGGAGTCACCGGGCCATTCCAGTCATCGATGTGAATCGTAACAGGGTTGGCTAAAACGGCCTCTTCTACGACGATTTCAGGTACTTCAACAGGTTCGTTGGTGAGTGTTGGGGCAGAAGGCCTTGTCGTTGCTTGCGGTTGTCGTTGAGCAACGCCAGCATCCGGGTCTGGGAGTCCAAAGAAATGCCATAAATTTCCCATGCCATCACAAGTCCAAATCATCCAGTAGGCTGGAGAGATTCGTATTCGGAGCAGTTGGTGTAGTCATTGAAGGTGTCGGTTGTGGGGCAGGGGCAGGTGCTTGATTTGCAGCAAGGTATTGTTCACCGTAATACGCCCATTGTTCCATTGTCCAGCCAGTAGGCAACCCAGTTGCAGGCAAAGGTGGTCCTTGATTGGAAACGGGTTGCTCAACAACGGGTTGGGTTGCTGCAACAGAAGTAGGTTGTTGCGCCAACGGTTGCTCATAAGCAGGCATTTCAGAGGCGGAGTAGCTCGGTAACGGTGTTGCGTCCCACGCCTTATTGGATTCTGTTTCCAACAATTCAGGTGCAGGCCGACGTGTAATGAGCAAGAAGGAGGCCAGAATAATGACCAATCCCACTAGGAACATGGTAATCATTGACATGACAGGAGAGATACCAAGAGCATCACTGAATTCTTCAAGGAATCCTTCAGGGGGTTGTTCTGCAACAATAATGGTTAGTGTTTCCGTATGGCTAAACAGATCATCATCGGTAACTGTGAGATTGATGTCCCAGGTTCCTACAGGAAGGTCAGTGATTGAGATTGTAGGTCCTGATTCTCCGAGATCTTGTGCATCTCTCCATTCAAACTTCCAAACATAAAGCATGTTGATGATGTCAGAATCAGAATCGTACGTCCCCATGGAAGTGAGATTAAGTGTATCGCCTTCGATGAGATTATCCAATGATCCATTGGAATACGAGATGCTAGCACGAGGCATGACATTCTGAACTTTCACGACCGCAGAAAGGGATGCTGTAGCTCCATCATCATCCATGACCCAAGCAGTAACGGTACGGAATTGCGGGTTGCTTGATTCCCATGTGTACTCAAAGTGTGTTCCAACAACATCACAGTCGTTGTTCATTGTTCCATCGAGGTCAGCATCAACCGTTCCATCTATATCCCAACAGACTTCCAGTGTCTCGAGATCAGATGCGGTATCGCTAACAACAACATCGAAAACAACCTTCTCATCTTCGAAGGTTGGTAATCCATTGATTCGATTAATCGCATTGAGGAAGTTGTCTTCTGCTGTAATTGTCGGTGGCACGTTTTCGATGGTCACCTTGGCAAGGGATGTTGAGGATGAAGCACCATTGTCGTCAACTGCTCGAACCGAAATGATGTGTTCTCCAGATGTTGGCCATGATGTTGCAATATCGGATGGTGCCCCGTCGGTGGATACAGTGAGGTTATCGATGACGTCGCTAAGATTCCAATCGATGATCAGCCCATCTCTGTCGTTGATGGTGTCATCGCCTTGTGCCCGAAGGATGACCGTTTGGTCTTCTTGCAGAACCCATGTCCCGTTTGCATCAAACGGCGTGTTTACGCCTGCAATCCAAACTTCAATGTCTCCAATCGTTGGAGCTACATTGAGAACTTGCACGGATGACAGAACTTCTGTTTCAGCACCATCGTCATCTGTGGCAATCGCTCGAATAGGAATCGTTCCCTCTTCCATTGGAGTGAATGTACAAGTTGGCCCAAATAGGCCCTCGTCACAAATCAAATCAGGCCAAGTGATGGTCACATATTGGCCGGATGGGGAGATGGTATCAATGTCCCCGCTCTCACTCGCATCAATTGTGATTGAAGATTCAACAGCGACTTCATTCGGGTGGCTAAGGTTGATGAAAGGTGCTTGATTGAGGATTGTTACATTGTTGACCAAAACCGTTGAATCCAGTTCATCATCGGTCACCGTGGTTGTGAGTAGCCAATCTCCATCGTCGGACCAATTCCATGAAAAGTAACAATCTGGGGTTGTGATGACATCGATAAGGCCAGGTCGAGATTCAACTTCAAATCGGCATTCAACATCTCCTCCGTCCGGGTCAAATGATGAGCGTGCATCGATGAACACCGGTTCAAAGGTGTAATTGCCTGTATCGATTGCGATCGATGCATTTGGGGCACGTCCAATAAACACGTCAATCATCGCTTGATTGTTGCTTCGATTTGCATCTCCAGTAATCAGTTCATCGGGATCAACTGTGAAGGTCAAGGATTGGTTTCCAATTGTTGCGCCTTCTGGAACAATCCAATCGACAGTAATTCGTTGTTCACTGTATGCCGCGATGGATGGGACTGCTTGACGAATTGATTCGCCACCAGGTACGATGACTTCCATCTCAGTGGAAGGTGAAGTGAACACTCCTCGGTTCTGAGCAGGGAGGGAAAAAGTGAGTAGATCACCTGGTAAGGCGTTGTATCCAATGGACTTGGAAAGAGTTGCTACTTCACCATCTCGAGTTCGGGTTACAATAATCGAATCTTCTTGTGCAACAAGATCTATTCCAACCACTGAAAGGTCAATCACAACTGTAGCAACCCCTATGATTTCTTGAACAGGGTCCCAGACAATGACTCCATTGCTGCTGTAATCATCGCTCGCCACAGTATCGTCTGTAACATTGGACACATTGATCGATTCTTCGATTTGACCACTGCTGTTTGTGATTGGGTTGATGAGCGTGCTTGTCATCTCATAGCGCAATTGCAAATTCTTGTTGACTTCAGGAACGCCATTGGGTGCAACAGAATACGTTGCGTAAATCTTTGACATTGTATCCGGAAGTGTTGCAATAAATTGTGTATCAACATCGATCTGAACGTTTCTCGACCCAGGAGTCTTTCTTTTGTCAACACCAAAGGAGTCGACAGGTTCGTAATCTTTCAAGAGCCAATCGATGGTAAACCCAGCGGCATTCGAAATTCGAATCCATGAATTGAATCGTACTGCTGGACAATACCAGTTGAACCCAGCACTGACGCCGGTTGCATTCCATTCATTGACTTTGTAAGAATCGTCACAACCCTCGTACTTGATGTTGAGACCATCTTCGGTCGGTATGCCGTTTTGGGTGACTTGCCATGATGTGTTTTCTGCACCGTTGGTGTCAAATTCACTCGGGTCGAAATAATCGGATGTTCCGCTAACGCTTGTCCCAGACATGAATGGCATGTACCATTGGTCACCGGTTCTCATCGGGAAATCATACTTTTCTTTTGGAGGGTCATAATAGGTGTCAAAGGAGATCGTTGCAAGCTTTTGGGACAAGAATCCAAGATTGAACGGAGCAAAATCTACGTCCAATGTAAACTCTGAATTAATGACAGCAAGGTCACGAACCCGTACAATATCTTCTCCAGTGTAGTCAATGGTTAATCTCCCGCTCACTCCTTCAAGTGTTGCTCCACTGTTGCCCGATGAGAATTCTCCATCGAGTTTCATTTTGTATGCCAAGGTCTGAATTCCATCGACATTGATGAAGAGGATGTCCTCAATTTCGTAAACAGTGTCTCCAGTGAGCGTGTTTAAACTTGCAGACACATTTGCTTGTGCAAGGAGTTGTGCAACGTCGAATCGGGTTTCATATGTCCACTTATCTCCAATCCTCCAATCGGGCACATCGGTAGAACTTCCAGATTTTGCGGTTGCTTGGACACCTTCAGATTCATCAAGTTCGGTAGATTCCTGATGAATAGCATGCACAAACGAGGAACTCGCAAGGAGAAACAGAACAAGAAGTGCAGGGAATCGGGTCGCCATGTGCGAATGTTGACTTCCTCGTACTTAGGAATTGTCAACCTGCGAGTCCAGCCACTGTTGTCCATAATGTTCCCATTGTTCCATCGTCCATCCATCGGGTAGTCCAGATTCTGGTAACGGAGGGGCTGTCGAAACGGGCCCAACTGCAACTGCAGAGTCAAAGGCTCGTTCGACAGGTGGGTCCTGGGGGCGATTCCTTCGAGCTGAAATCTCATGTGGCATGAGTCCGACTTCCTCATCGCTGAAAATGGCGTTTTGTTGCCGATCGAGTCGTTCAATTGCTCGCTGATGCCGACCCGAACGTCTCCGTCGAGTCATCATTGCAAGCAAGATCAAAACAAAGGCGAGCAGGGAGAGTTGGGCAACCGGATTCGCTTCGTCTCCCGCAAGCGCTGCGCCGAGGTCCTCAACGAGAGTTCGTTCTGGTGCCCCTATTTCGACGTTGATAACACGTGTTCCTGGTCGTTCAGGGTTTTCGTCCCATGCCATAACTCGGATTGTGTAGGAACCTTGCTTCGTGAATGTATGTTCAATACGCTTTCCAACTTCATCTGCATCGTTGTCCTTGATACCGTCTCCATTGCTGTCCACCGATGTATCAAGATCCCAAACGACCGTGATTTGATCAAGATCGTTGAGTGAATCGATGGTAGCAGTTGCATCAAGAATACAAGTTTCGAGTGCTAAACACGAGATTTCTTTCGTTCGAACGATTGGTGGAATGTTGAGAACATCAATGGCAAGAATTTGGCTGACACGAACACCATCATCATCAGTGACGTGATAGATGACCGTATGGGTTCCACTTGTATTCCAATGCCAAATCAATTCATCTCCAATGATATCACAGTCATCATCTGCACCACCAATGTCGTTTGAGTCAAGACCGGGGTCGATATCCCAACAACGTACAAGTGAATCATAGTCCGAAGGTGTGTCAGTAGCATTCCCAACCAAGCGAACTTCTTCACCCTCTGCCAGAGGAAGAACGCCTTCGAGTGGTTGGACTACAGGGGGAACATTTGCTACACTGACCCACCGTTCGTAAGTGCCACTACTCGCACCCTCGGAATCGCTTACTTCAAGACGCATGCGATGCAATCCGGAGGTTTCCCACATCATTTCGAATTCTGAAATACGCCCGTCGAAGGTCTTGATGAGGTTGGGTTGGGCATCGTCTGGCCACCATCGATGAGTTAGTCCATCCAAATCATCAATCGAGTCAAGTGCTTGTCCGCGCAAGTTGACGATTTGATCTTCTTGTACATGCCATGTTTGTTGAACATCGAGAGGGAGTGGCCCACTATCGTTGGTCATGGTAACCGATAACCCGTGCGGGTCAATGTTGGTAAAACGAATATCGATGCTTGCCATCGTCATTGCACTATCGTCGTCCACACCAACCGCTTGGAAGGTATGCCAACCTTCAGTCGGTGCAGTTGTGGTGCATATCCGAGTGTAATATCC
>JACETE010000048.1 GCA_013911465.1 Candidatus Poseidoniales archaeon | reverse complement strand
GCGGAACCGGTGAACCAGGCGCAGTTTTAGCGGTTCAATCGGAAACAGGTAGCACATCCTCTCGCGGCATCGATGTATCCGGTGACATTGATGCAAAGACAATCACGTTTACGGTCAGTAAAGATGTCATCGGAGACGATATTCCTAACTATCGATACATTGTCGTTATCGGTAGCCAGGATGGATTTGGAACAGGGAAGTGGCGAGATGTGGATGCATCACCTTCGACATGGACACTCGGTGGAGGTTCAGACCCAGCCTCGGATGATGGTATCGATTATGATCCAAACATCATCGATATGATTCTCAACGGTTCAGGTCAAGAAGCAATGCTTTCCTCATACGATGTTGATGGGCATGAGTATGCGAAATTGACTGGCTTTGAGATGCCAGAAATTCCTCAACAGATTTTTGGGGCTTCCATTGAGACTGTGACTTCTTCCAGTGCGGTGATTACATGGTCCACGACTGTGTCGGATTCGACCTCAATTCAATTCGCACTTGCTGATGTTCAACCAGTGGATTCATCTACAAATCGTGTTGAAACCGCTTCCGGAACAGATCATGCCGTGACGTTAACTGAACTTGACGTTGGAACTGCGTATTGGGTCTTCATTCAAGCCGATGATGCGGATGATATCATTCTGTACTTCAACACAAGCAATGTCGTTGATGAGACGGCGCCTGAACTTCTGAATCTCGATGCAGAAGTGCTCGAGGATGGACGAATCCAAGTAACATGGTACACCTCTGAGAGCGCAACTGAGGAAGTCCTAATCGGAACGACTTCGATCCATGAAGATGCATTTGCAACGAAGAAGAACCATCAGTTTGTAACAGAACCTTACGCTAATGGAGAGTATTCCATCACCGTGCGAAGTGCTGATGCATCTGGAAACATGAATGAAAGCAGCATCTCCATCACCATCGCAGTTGAAGGGGGAGACGGTAACACAAACCCAACGACACCAAACGATTCAACAAATCAAACCGATGAAGATGACAAATCTTCTCCGATGTCAAGTGGTATCGTTCAAATTGGGCTTCTCATCACCGTACTTGTTCTTCTCGTTGCATTTGTTCGAGTCCGTAACGGACAAGACGGCGATGATAAATGGAATTAATCCTGCTTTGAATTCGTTCGAGGCAGCCATTCTGCAAGGTATGCTGCAATTCCGATCATTGCTACCTGAGCAAGACCTCGTGCAACATGTGCCCAGAGAGGGAATGTGCTTCCGTTCAATTCAATATCGTTAACCCACATGTTGAGATTCGCCCAATATAACACGATGAGAAGGGCAACGGTTGCCTTTCCTGCCAGAGCTCGGGTGCGTGGAACAATCAGGCCAATGCCACACAACACTTCTGGAATTCCGCTGACAATCACCCAAAATTCTGCACTGAACGGAAGAATCTCCGGAACGATAGGGGTGAACCATTCAACATCGGTGAAATGCATGATTCCAACATTCACAAAAAACAGACCTAGTCCTATTGCGAGAACATCTTTGTGGTACTGCCACAACTGCTTCATCGCTTCACCACGATGGTCAAAAGATCGCCATCCTTGAGTTGGTGATCAAGGCCAACTCGTTGCCAATCAAATTTTGCAGATGGTCCTTTAATTCGTGCAAATCGAAACTTTCGTACAAAGTCACGATGGAGTTTGTTGCATATGGTCTCGACAGTTGAATCGTCTTTGACAATCAATGGTTCATCTAAATCGGCTTCTTGACCCTGAGGCTTGAGGAACACACGCATGAAACCAAGATTGTCGTAGATGAAATCCTTCAGTTCTGTGAGTCCAATATCCTTGAACGCTGATATTTCCATGATTGGCCAATCATCAGGAAGTCCAGATTTCGCTCGCTCAATGTCTTCTGGGGTAGCAATATCGATTTTATTGATCGCAATGACTGCCTTTTCGTAAATGATATTCCCTGCCAAGCAGTCAACGATCTGTTCTGCCGTTGTATCTTGCCGTAGTGTAACAATTGCTGACGTATATCCGAACGACCGAATAATGTCTCCCATGTCTTCTGGAGACAGGTGGGTTTGTTCGACCGTAGTGCGCACATCGATTCCACCTTTGTCAACACGCTTGATGAAGACAGGAGGCTTTTGTTGATTCAAGCGAAGTCCTGAATTGTGAAGTTCGCGGTGAAGGACTGTAAAGTGACCTTCTTGGAACGGATCAACGATGTAAAGGACCATGTCCGAGGAACGAATGACATTGAGAATTTCTTTTCCTCTTCCCTTCCCTTCAGCTGCTCCTTTGATAAGTCCAGGCAAGTCAAGAATCTGGATTTTAGCACCACGATGTTCCATGACACCAGGGATACAAGTGAGTGTTGTAAACGCATATCCAGCTGCTTCGGAATGAGCATCGGTTACTTTGGAGATGAGTGTTGATTTACCCACTGAAGGAAAACCGACCAGTGAAACGGTCGCATCACCCGATTTCTTGACCTCGAATCCTTTGCCACCACCGCTTGCTTTCGAATGTGCAGTGGCCTTTTCTTCCTTGAGTTTCAGTTGAGCAATCTTTGCTTTCAACTTTCCAATATGGGCGTTCGTAGCCTTGTTCTTTTGCGTCTTATCGATCTCAGCACGAATCATTTCGATTTGCTCTTTAATCGTCGCCATACGAACCCCCCTGTTCGTTTGGAACAGGCCTTGTTCTTCAAGGCTGTTGCCTTTTCAGACAGAAATTTTCCATTCCTTTGTTTTTTGAACTTGCCGAATGCCTCAAAGAATGGTGAGCCTTCGGTTCAATCATGGGACTAGAAATCGTCGTTCTTCTCGTCGATGTCGAAAGTCTTCGCCAACTTGTTTCTACGTTATGGAGCGACCTCTACCTTGGTCTAGAAAAACGAACAATGCGCTCCATTCGGCCAGATCAAGATTCTCGCTTGAAAGTTAATTTTGACATTGATGCTGAAGCGGAACTGCTCGATTGGATGGACACACAGAATCGAGAGTCTTCCGATTCAACACCATTCTGGTCTTGTCTACAAGCCTCAGGCGATGGAGAAAAGGGGCTTCTCCTCGCAATGAAATGGGCCAGTCCCGGAGCTTGGGAAGCATGGGAGGGACGAGCTTACATGTATCTCGATGTTGCTCTCTCGAAAACCATTGAAGGAGAAGCTGAACTTTACGCAGGCGACACATGGGACAGTGTTTGTGAATCACTGAAGAATCTTCCAGAGCAGGAATACGCTGAGCGTGTTTGTCTGGATTGGATGGAGCGAAGAAAAGCACTCGGAGAAACAATGGATGAGAAAGAAGATCCTCGCATTGTCCCAACGTTTGAAGCCCACGATCGTTCCGCTAAAGCACTGGTTCACACAATGACACGATGGAACAACGAGGATAACCTTGTTGCAATCATCGGTAGAGACCATCTCGAAGCAAGAAAGTGGGGTTCCTTTTCTTGGAATCTTTCAACCATCGTAGCCAATGAACTTCCTGACCACACAACAGCGTCGGGTTGAAAGACCACATCCGTTTCGGTGGAATCATGTCAGAGGAAAACGAAGACACTCCTTTGGATGAGACATCTGATTCTCACGATGATGAAACACCCGATTTTGAGGAAGTCGAGGAGCAGATTGAGTTGGCCGAGCATGTTGAACCGGTTGACCCACTTGAAGAAGCAATTCAGAGAGCTGAAACAGCAGAGAAAGAAATCGCATACAAGGATGCTGAAATTCAGAACGTTCGTAAGCGATTGATGGCAGAGAAATCCTCCCTTATTCAGTATGGGGGAATGGGACTTGCCCGAAGGATGATTCCCATCCTCAATGATGTAGATCGAGCACTTTCTCAGGTTGATGAGGATGACGAATCACCTGTTGCCCAGGGTCTTCGTTTGCTGCGAAACAAACTTTGGCGTGAGCTCGAAGCAGATGGCATCAAGGCAATCGATGCCAAAGGGAACGAATTCAATCCAGCCACAATGGAAGCCATCACCACAATCCCTGCATCAGAGCAGTTCCCTGCTGGACAAGTAATTGATGTTCTCGAACCAGGATACATGTACAAGGAACGAGTTCTTCGCGCTGCCCGTGTTGTTGTTGCAACCGAATGATCAACCTGGGTGTGGCCCAGCATTGATTTGCAAGAAGCGATACAATCCGTCTGCTTCGATCAACCATTCAATAATTGATTCAGGAACACTTGGTCCGAGCACCATCCGTGTTGCATCATCGTCGTAAACGGTTGATAGCATCATGCATGTCTGACGAATTCGCCATCCTTCGAATTGCTCTCGCTGATGCAACTCTACCCAAGCAACTGGAAAATCCGACGCTTCGTAGAGTTGCTTCGTACCCTCATCGGATGTGACAAGCGTTCCTTCACCATGATGGTTTGACGCATGTTTCACCCAGTTCGGTGGATCGTTGATGTCATCGATTCCAACGATGGTGATGCTGTTTTCATGATTGTTCGCAGAGCCCCATGATTGAATCATCTCGGTTCGTTCTTGAACCGAAAATGGGTTGTCCATGGTCCATTCATCTTGTGCTGATCCTATTGCAATGGTTACCTTTCCAAACAAAGCAATTGCTTCTTCGACAAGGTAGGCATGACCGTTATGAAACGGTTGGAATCGACCGAGTACGATTCCCTTGCCCATGCTTCATGCAAAGTAGGATGCAACATCAACGTTTGGAAGTGCGTGTCCCATTTCATTGAAACAAGCAATCATCCGTTTGCATCCTTCAATCATCTCCTCAATGCTGGTTGTCCCCATACTTCCAACACGGAACATTTTGCCTTTGAGATGATCTTGTGCTCCAATCACTTGGGTTTGATAGTCCTCCTTGAGTTTGCTACGCCATGCGTCATCAATGCCGTCAGGATACATGATAGCGGTGACGGTGTCACTTTGTTGTCCCCCGTCTGCAAGCAACATGAATCCAAGATCGCTGAACAACCTTCGAACTCCATCGGCAAGCGTGCGACATCGAGCCCATCGATTCTCAAGGCCTTCTTCTTCGAGGTCACGCAACGATGCTGCCCAACCCATTGCAAGATTAATCGCTGGCGTCCATGGAGTCTGATCATCGTTTCCTTTCTTAATCGCTGAGATTAAATCAAGGTAGTAGACTGGATTTGAATCCCCCTGTTGCCGTATGGTATGAACACGCTCAATGAAGTGCTCATTGATGGCGATTGCAGCAATTCCACTTGGTCCTGCTGTACATTTTTGTGCACCCATTACCACTGCTTCTGCATTCCATGCTGCCGGATGGACTGGGAGTCCTCCGACGGAAGTAATTCCATCGAGGATAAACGCAACACCGTATTCTTCACACATTTGTGCGAGCGATGCAGCATCTTGAGTAATTCCTGAACTTGTTTCATTGTGACAAATTAAGAGCGCTTCAAACGTTCCACGCCCAAGCTGTTCCTCGAGTTCCATGACGTCAAAACTACGCCCCCACTCGTATGCGATGTGTTTGACTTGACAGTATTGCTTGCAGATATCAGCTACACGTTCGCCAAACTTTCCGTTGGTTGGGACGAGAACTCGATCGTTCGGTCGGAATCGGTTTGCAATCACCATTTCCATTGCAGCAGTTCCGCTTCCTGAAACTGCGATGACCTTGTATCCGTCTTCTCCTGACCATGATTCAGTACCTCGTTGACGTGATGAGGGAGTGAGATTGAATGCGGTTCGTAGTCCTGCGTTGAGGTCAGCCATGACATCTCTGAATTCTGTTCCTCGTGCAGTCATGACAGGGGTTGCCATGGCTTGGAGACATGCATCGCTCATTCGTACTGGGCCGGGGACAAGGAAGCAGTCGCCTTCATGTGCCATGCGTTGAATGCTGTCGCGCACGGTTTTTGAATAGAGGTACTCAAGATGCAGCCATCGTTGTGTTTGCAAGGATGCTATGTGCTAAAGGAGAGAAGTCACAGCGGCCAATATGATGCGAGTCGGTCTTGCTATGCTGCAAGGCGCTCGTCATGAGCATGAAGAGGCTCTTCTGTCCATTGCCGAGGAGTTGAATCATACCGTTGAAGTTGTTCATCTTCGAAGGGCTGAGAATCTTGATGACACCATTCAGGGACTTGTTCTTCCAGGTGGGGAATCAACTACGATGCGCATTGCTTCTCGGTCTGAAGGCTTGCTTGAATCAATCTTTGAATGGATGGAGAAGCATCCAAAGCGCCCCGTGCTTGGGACGTGTGCTGGAGCAATTCTCCTAGCAAATCCTAGCAAGAATCGCACTCCGTTCATTCGTGCAAACATTTCCCGAAACGCTTGGGGGCGTCAACGTCAATCCTTCGAAGCACCGATCGAAGTGACGATTGACCAGACCGAACGTTCGAGCGTAACCATCACACGGAAACCCGATGCATTTGGACACACACCTCTCGTTGTTGGAACCGTTGATTCAACGATATCCAGCGATGCCTTCCCGGGTGTATTCATCCGAGCCCCTCGGTTTGAATCCGAAGGAATTCAATGCGAAATCATCGCTCGGCTCAATGAAGAACCCGTAGGTGTGCTCGATGGATCAAAATGTGCAGTTACCTTCCATCCTGAATTGACCAATGACCGACGTTTTCATGCATGGTTATTGAATGAAATGTCCTCACTTTCACCGACGGATTGAACAAGGAGTGTTCAGGGGTCTTCACATGGTCGTTCATCTTCCAATGCATACCGAAATCCTCCCGCCAGAGGAAGGCGAGGCTGAAGGTTGCGTTCAGTGTCAAGAAGGACGCAAACTGGTTCTTTTTGTGACGGGTAAGTGTCACTGGGGGTGTGATTATTGCCCACTCTCCGAGAATCGCCGTGAATCACCGGATATGTTTGCGAACGAGCGCCGCTGTTCAACCTGGGAGGAAGTCATTGAAGAAGGACAAGCGATGAAGGCAACTGGGACAGGAATTACCGGTGGCGATCCGATGCTCGATCCAGAGCGATCGGTTGAAGCAGTGAAGCAACTCAAACAGGCCTTCGGAAAGGAGCATCACATTCACCTCTACACCTCGATTCCTTTCAAACTCGAATGGGTTGAGAAACTCGCTTCTGCAGGATTGGATGAACTCCGTTTCCATCTCCTCGATGGTACCACTCGACAATATGAGGACGTTATACAAGCGTCAAGCGATGCTGGAATGAATGTCGGAATCGAATTGCCTTGTGAACCTGACAAAGAAGAGTCTCTCTTTGCACTTCTCGATCAATTGGATACGTTGCCAGTCCAATTTCTCAATCTGAACGAATTGGAAATTACCACAGGCAATCAAGAGAATATGGATGTTCGAGGATTCAATCTTTCAAGCGGTCTTTCAGCCGCAGCAGAAGGGTCCTTTGAATTGGGCCTTCGGCTCAAAGAAGCAGCAAAGGAGAAATCGTTCCATCTCAAATTCTGTACGGCATCCTACAAAGATGCTGGACAACTACGGGCTCGATTCCGTCGAAGAGCGGAAGCAACATTGCGTCCCTATGAAACGCTTTCAGAAGATGACACCATTCTTTTCGGAGCCATACCTACTGAACCAGAAGATGCGAGGGATGACATGCTCGAATTGCAAGAAACGTTGCAGATTAGCCCTTCATGGTTACGATACGATGCAACAGCACGTCGAATTGAGATGCCGTTGAGCGTAGCAGAAGATCTTGCTGAGATCCTTTCCGTGGCCGTTCAAATGATTGAGGTTCACCCGACCCATGAGCGTCTTGAAGTGTCATCGGTATTCCTAAATCCGTAACTGTCAACATCAGAAAGGGTTTTGAACCGTCTGATGTAATGACGTAGCATGAAGAAGATTGCAATTTTACTTGCTCTATCAATGATGCTTGCTGGATGTACAGAACTTGAGGACCTCGTCGATACACTTGATGAGACCTACACCACTCAGGATCTTGATGGGATTTACCATGGTTCTATGCTCGCAATGCGTGTGAGCATGAATGCAGATGATACGTATGACATCTACCTCTTGGAAATGGGAGATTGCTTGGACTCGGCTAGTGAGGCTCAAAGCGAAGTTGATGAGATGAATGCTATGTCGAACAATGATGATACCAACGGGGAAGAATCCTCTACAACTTATGTTGTAATCGATGATGTTTGTATCGCTGAAGAAGGATTACTTGTAAATGAGGATGGAACAACGTTCACCTCTGAACTGGACTCCTCATCTGCGATTCCTACACTTACTGTCGTCATCTCCGAGGCGTATTCAGAGTTTGAGTGCGATGATGGTGATACAATCGATGGTGATTGGGTTGGAGATGGAGATGATGATTGTGCAGGTGGTGAGGATGAAGTTGCTGGTGCAGAAGATGACGTGACAACTGAAAACGTGGTTGTGGCTACTGCATATCTCGCTGCGGATGGGTATGGTGTAATCGGTATGACCAACGATGGAATTGAGGATGAAATCCTTTGCATGGTGCTTTCACCAACCGGTGTCTCTGATTTGATCATGGAAGCTATGATGCTCTTGGAGGATGCAGAAGAAAATGGTGTAGAGATTGATCTCGAGGATGAGAGTACAATTCCTGAAGATGTTGCATTGCTGTTTGCTGTCCATGAACTTGCTTACTCACTTAGCCCTGCTTCTTCAATTGCAGTCGGCTGTGAAGATACTACCTTCCTCTACAGTTCTGTTTTGTTTTACATCTGGGCATCAAGTCTTGCAGAACCTGTTGATGATGGTGGTTTCATGTTGTATGGTTTCGATGTTATCGATGCATCATCCGAAACTCCAACCTCTACGGCTGGTGAAGATTTGGTTTATGTTACAATGAACCAGGGTGATGACCTGAATTGGGCCGAAATTATTGTTCAATTGTCTGTAAATGGTGGTGCATTCATTGAATGCACACAACCAGGGCAATCCGCTGATACCTCTTGCCATGTTACTGGCAATGGAGATACTTATTGGGGCGTAGGGGAAGAAGTCACAATTAGCGAAGGGTCGAATGACCTTTGCAGTGGGCCTTGCGATGTTCAAATCAAAATTTTGAATGCGGTGGATAACAAACTCATCTACGAATCTACTACTGTTTACGTTGAATGAATATCTGCATTAGTTTCATTTGCAACCAGTGAATGGAACGGTTATGGGGATGCTTGACCAGGCGGATTGGGGTGTTTTCAAGCGCTCTGAAACGTGGAAGGCATTTGGCGTAGCGGTCGTCCTCTTCGGAGTCATAGCCTTTGCTGGCCTATCCCTGTTTGATAGCATGGATGAGATCTTTCAATCCGATGCTGAACCCGCTCCTATTCCTGAGATTGTCATCGACAGTCTAAATCGCGATGGGATCGAATCGAATTACACCAATTCAAACGGCCAAATGCAACTGTCCGATCTTCGAGGCGATGTCATCATTCTCGATTTAATGGCCAGGGATTGTGGCAGTTGTCACTACGTTCAAGAGCATCTTGAGCAGGAGATGGACGGTTGGAAGGAAACCGCAGAAGAAAACGGTGTGGGTTTCCATATCATTGCCTACGGCGCATGGTATTCTGAATCGCTCGATTATCTCAACACTTCACTTGGTGAATATACTGTGCCACTTTACCCGACCGGACTAGGCTCTACCAAAGCAGCCACTCTTGAGGATGGTTCTTCAGCAGATCCGAAGCAATTGTTCACGACAGCTGGAACTGGACAAATTCCAGTTGTTATGGTGATCGACGTGGAAGGCTACATCATCGAACGCCAAGCAACGGGGACTCCAATCTCAGGATGGGGTGAATTTAACGATGCAGTTGACCTTGCGCTCACTGGTAATGTCACGAAGACAATGGACGATCGAATTGCATGGGAAGAACCGTCCACGTCGTTTGTTGCAGTGTTTGCTCTTGGTATGGTCCTCTCGATCTTGGTCTATTTTTCACCGTGTGCATTCCCAGTTCTGCCCGGATTCATCTCCTACTATCTCAGCCTCGGTGCTAGAGAAGATGACCTCATAGCCGAAGGGAAATTGAAAACAAAAATGCCTTCTTCTTGGGTTATTGGTACGCTCGCTGGTTTGGGAATGTGGACCTTTTTCATCATCATCGGCTTGATTGCATTTGCAATGGGTGAAGCCTTTGCTCAATCAGGTATGGTCACAATCATCGCAATAGGAATCGCCATACTCTTGGTTATCCTTGGTTCGATGATGCTCCTAGGAATCACATCACACGTTCTTGGATTTGTTCAGAAACTTGTCGATCGTTGGTCGACCACTGAAATGGACGATACCTTCACTCCACGACGAAACATGTACCTCTATGGTATTGGTTATGCTGCTGCATCCATCGATTGTACTGCAGCTGCTGTGTTGCCATTCGTCATCTTCCTTGGAACACTAGGTACTTCTGCGACCATCTCTGGATTGTCTGGATTGATGCTAGGACTCCTCATCCTGATGATTCTTGTCACTGTCTTGGTCGGTCTTGGTCGACAAGTGATGATCAATTTCCTCCGTCGCATGACTGGAATGATCAAGATGGTAGGTTCATGGATGATGATTATGGCTGGTGTAGGCCTTACAATCTACTTGACTCAACCTGAACTGGTGTCGACGTTGTTTGCTTGAAGCGCTTCAAACGCTTCATCGTATTGATTTTCCAAACAGTTCATGATCGCTGGCTTG
The DNA here is from genome assembly GCA_013911465.1 of Candidatus Poseidoniales archaeon. Taxonomy (GTDB): domain Archaea; phylum Thermoplasmatota; class Poseidoniia; order Poseidoniales; family Poseidoniaceae; genus MGIIa-L2. Next base: position 676 of record JACETE010000048.1, on the reverse strand, counting down.
ATGAATCGATAATGGGCGAAAAGGGCAAACAAGATTCCAGTGATGGCATCGAAGAGGTAGTGTTGCTGCGTTGACATTGTTGAGATGGTGAGAAGGATCCAACCAATCCAAAGCGCAGTTAGCGTAACTCGATTGGTATTGAAGATGAGCGGTATGCTGAGAACTACACACAAGCTATGGACAACATGTAAACTTGGCCAAGCATTGAATGCTTTGTCGAAGTTATGGATGAGAGTGAGTACGGATGTTAGGACATCTTCGCCGACGACTTCTCCTCGCAAATCGACTTCGACTGGGAGCAACAAGAAGATAACAAAAACAGGAATTGTGATGACAAACAATCGTTGAGAGAACACAATCGAGCATTTTTGCTGCATCTCATTCGAGGCAAAAAATGGTATCAACACATAGTAGACGTAAAGGGAAAAATATGCTACATTAAGAATCGGAACGTATGGGATTGCTTCATCAATGGAAAGACTTGGATCAAAAGCAGTCCATTCAATTCCACTCGAAATCCTGTTGACGAGGCCGTATGGGATGGCCATGAATAACAAAAAGAATATTCCAAGAGACGATGTAAACGCCAATCTGCTTTTGCGTTGTTTCCATACAGGTCTCCATAGAGTCCATGGTTGGCTATCAAACAGTTTACTCTTCATCAGCACCACCAGGT
>JACETE010000047.1 GCA_013911465.1 Candidatus Poseidoniales archaeon | reverse complement strand
CTCAAGAACACTACGCAATCCATCTGTGAGGAAAGCATCCATGCCAGCAGTCCCTTCAACATCAATGGAATGACGTTCTGTCAATGCAGGCACTGTGACGACTTCTCCATTACGTACAATTCGTGCAGGTCGTGTGTATTCTTCGATAACATCAGAAGGGGAAAAAGGCGCCATGTAGGACCAGTCCTGATCAGGATGAGTTGGGTTTCCACCAACATGAATCGTAACTTCTTCCATTGGTCCAAGTTCTCGTTGAGCTTGGGCAAGAAGCATGTTCGAAAGGCCTGGAGCAATTCCAATGTCCCAAATCATTGTCGAATTATAATTCTTAGCAACCTCATTCAACATTTGAGGGTCCTCTTCAGTGAATGCCAAATCCACGACATTGTGTCCTCCTTTCAGTAAGGATTCACGGATGATGTGACCAATCCTACCCGGGAGCATGTTGACAACAACAAGAGGGGTGGAAAGAGAATCAATAAACCGATGAGCATCTTGCTCTATAGAGGTTACATCTTCTCTTTTTCGGATCGAATCTGGTATTCGAAGATCAACAGCAGTTACATCATGTCCATCATCAGCAAGGCGATGAATGACATATTCTCCTACCAAGCCGCAACCAAGTGCAACTATGGGATGCATTGAATCCACCTCAGGGCGTTACTCGACGGGAATCACGAGGGAATGGAATGACTTCACGGATGTGATCTGCTCCACTGAGCCAAGAGCAAACTCGATCGACACCAAGTCCGAATCCACCGTGAGGGACGCCTCCGTAACTCCGAGTATCGATGTAAAACTGGTAGGCTTCTTTTGGTGTTCCTTCTTCTTCAAGTCGAGCAAGGATCTCCTGTTCGGACCATGTTCGTTCTCCACCGCCAATGATCTCTCCATAACCTTCTGGAGCAAGCAAGTCGTGGCAGAGAACGTAGTTGTCATCACTTGGATCGACTCGATGGTAGAACGGTTTTGCAATCTTCGGATAGTGGGTTAGGAAGTGGGGTACGTCAAAATCCTGTGTCAAAATCTTCTCCTTTGAATAATCCAAATCTTGACCCCATTCAACATCAACGCCCTTACCTTGGAGGATTTCAATGGCTTCATCATAGCGCATTCGAGGGAATGGAGTGTCTGCATATCGGCCAACAAGTTCGAGGTCACGTCCAAGTGATTGCAATTCATCACTGCGTTCATCGAGGAGTGTGGAAGCAATGTGTCGGACAACACCTTCACCATGGGTCATGACTTCCTCATTGGTTGCCCAAGCAATTTCCATTTCAGCATGCCAAAATTCGGTCAAATGTCGACGTGTTCGGGACTTTTCTGCTCGGAAGGACGGGGCGATGGTGTACAATCGTTCCAATGCAGGCATAGCTGCTTCAGCATACAATTGCCAGGATTGAGTGAGGTATGCTTTCCGACCGAAGTATGGGACTTCAAACAACGTTGAACCACCTTCAACTGCTCCAGCAACAAAGTTTGGAGCCTGATACTCAACGAAATCAAGGTCTCTAAAGTAGGAATGAATCGCTCCAAAGACCGATGATCGCATCTTCAACATCGTTGTCATTCGGCTTGTTCTGAGATAGAGGTGGCGATTGTCGAGAAGGAATTCTGTTTCGCCACCGTCTGCAGCCTTCATTGCAGACTCAGTGATTGGGAACGGTCGTTCTGGATCAACTGGGCCAACGATTTCAACTTCGGAGACGACAAGTTCGTGTCCTCCCTCACTGCGCTCGTCAACGTTGACTGTACCTTTGATGATCAGAGATGATTCAATCAGTGCAGATGCTACTGCTTCAAACGCATCATCTCCAACAGTGTCACGCTTTGCTACACATTGAATGGACCCCGTTGAATCACGCAATACAACGAATCGGATTTTATTCGAACCTCGAGTTCGCTTAACCCAACCCTTGAGTTCAACTTCTTGACCGTCGTAATCGCCGTTTTGCACATCACCAATCCAGATGTCTTTGGCCATGTTGCCCCGTTTACGTTCTCACATATCATGTTTGAAGTCTGGCCAGTTGGCTCGGAATCGAAAAGATGCATGAAGGTGGTCATATAGGCGAAAGCATCAAACAGGACCCAAGCAATCTCTTGGTGTGAGTAAGATTGTAGTTTATGCCGTTGGTGGTAATGCACTCGCACCTCCAGACGGTTCTGCACACAACGAGCATGCTTTGGTCTTAGCTAAGGTCATGAGCGATGTTGTTGATTTGCTTGAAGCGGGGTGGTCCGTCGTTCTTACCCATGGGAACGGCCCTCAAGTCGGGGAATTGATGTCACTTGATGTCGATGTCTCCCACTCAATGGATGCTTGGGTTGCTGCAACACAAGGGATGATCGGCCACACCTTGTCGCTTCAACTGAACAGTATCCTCAAACATCGACATCGCCCTGAACGAACTGCTGTCGTTCTTACTCGAGTTCTCGTAGACCAGAATGACCCCGCTTTTTCCCTCCCAACAAAACCTGTTGGCCCAGTGCTTTCTGCTCAAGAAGTAATGATGCATGATTGGGACATTGCGACGACTGTACACGGCCCTCGGCGAGTCGTAGCAAGCCCGCTCCCTGAGTCAATACTCGACGTGGATGTGATTCGAACCTTGGTCGAACAACGGGCAGTGGTGATTTGTGGAGGAGGTGGTGGGATTCCTGTGATTGAACATGAGCGACATTACAACGGAATTCCCGCAGTCATTGATAAGGACAGATTATCGTCTCTGCTTGCTGTAGAGTTGGGTGCTGAAGCCTTGATCATTTCAACGGGTGTACCTGCGGTATACACGAATTTTGGCCAGAAGAATCAATCCGAGCACCGCCACCTTTCGGTTGAAGCTGCCAAAGCACATTTGGATGATGGACAATTCCCTCCTGGTTCCATGAGTCCAAAAATCAAGAGCATGATCGATGCAATTGAATCGCTCCCAACGTTGCGTTCAATTCTGTGTCAACCGGGAGATGCACTCTCTGCAATGAGAGGCGATGCAGGAACGACATTGTCCCAAGATGATTAAATACATCCTTTCGGAGGCAGGCGTGGGCCTGTAGCTTAGTCAGGTAGAGCGACGGACTCTTAATCCGTCGGTCGCGGGTTCGAACCCCGTCAGGCCCGCCTACAAACGACCATTTGGATTCATCAGCGTCGTCACGCCACCAGGACTGGCCAAGACGACCGCATCGCACATGTTGTTGAACAAACCAACTTGGACCACACCAGCAACATTGAGAATCTTCGACTCTGCAGCGAGAGGATCAACAACCGTTGCTCCAACCTTTGCATCTGCGATACAATTGCCATTGTCGGTGAGAAGGTGTTGACCACCGTTCATACGGAGTTCAACATCACAATTCAATAATTTTGAAAGAACAGAAATGGTAACATCACAAGAGAACGGTGTGATTTCAATAGGGATGCCAAACGCACCCAAACAATCGACTTGTTTCCGGTCATCTGCTACTACAACCATGCTTGCAGATTGTTGGGCAACGATCTTCTCTCTCAACAATGCAGCACCTCCTCCTTTGATCAGTTGGAACTGGGGGTCGAATTCATCTGTGCCATCAATAACGATGTCCAGTCCATCCAACGAGCCCAGTTCGACCAGAGGGATTCCCACTTCAAGAGCAAGATCTTGCGTTGCAACCGATGTTGGAACTCCAACGATATCAAGGCCTTCTTCTTTGATTCGGCGACCGAGTTCGAGAACTGTATACTTGACTGTTGATCCAGTTCCAAGGCCAACCCGCATACCTGTTTTGACAAAGTCACATGCAGCCTCGCCAGCGATTTTTTTCAGTGCCTCAGCATCGTTCATGGGTGTATGGAGCATCACACGGTTGATATGGGTTGTTGGACAATACGGGAGTTGTTGTCGCAAGAATCCTTTTTGAGTGAGAAGGTGACGACGAAACATGGGTCGCGGACAGCAAAATGCTCTCATCGCTTCGCTGCTATTGGCGATTTTCTTGTTTTCCCTAGCCAGTCCGATGGCTGAACCTGCTACTGAGTTGGAACATTACGCCTCAGACAACGCCACTCCTTTGGGGCAAACAACCACTGTCAGTATCGGTTCTTATCCAGATGGAGTGAACGATGCTACGTCGATCAGTGTTCCGAGTGGAGAAGCACTCTCAGGTATTGAATTGTCCTTGGATGAGGATGTCTTACCAGTCTCATCAGCAAAGTTGTTTGATTCATCGGCTGACTTTGACCACTCGACTGCAGTTTTCGATGGCATGGATGTGAACAACTCCGTTCTTCAACTTCTACCTCAAGGCTGGGGCTTTGATTTTGAAGGAACCAATACATGGACCTTAGGTTCTGCTTGGTTTATTGGAAAGGATAGTTCCTCAGCCAGCAGACCGGTCACAGGAGCCGTTCCAAGTGGTACCAACACATTGTATTCTCACAATGGAAATTATCCAAACAACATGGGTAGTACAATCTGGGCAACGTCGCCCGTGATGAATTGTGGTGGTTGTTCGGGCGGATGGGACTTGAAATTCAAACGCCAGTTGGGTGTCGAGTCTTCGTCATGGGATCATGCATATGTCCAAGCCAAAGGATCCTCTGGTTCCTGGACAAATGTATGGCAGAACACCGGAACGGTTAACGACGGGTCGTTTACCTCACTTACATATTCAATCACGAATTATGTTTCGGCCAATTCGAATTTCCAAGTTCGTTTTGGAATCGGTCGAACGGATTCAAGTGTCCAATACTCTGGCTGGAACATCGATGATGTTGAAATTCTGCCTCAAGCATCCGGTATTTCCACGGGTGAAGGGAATTGGACATCCCAACCGTTTGGACCAGGTGCAACGCTGGGAAGTGAACCCTCTTCGTATGGTTTGATGGTCATCGATGCAGAAGTTCCAACAGGATCTTTGTTTGAATGGTCACTCATCGACGCTTCAACAGGAACACCGCTTCCTGGTTACCAACAAATGACCGATTTGATGGTTGACCTTGGTGGAATCGATTGGGAAACAACCCCTTCGTTGCGATTCAAGACTCATATGATCACAGGTCAAAGTGGAGGTCCAAAGATCCACAGCATCGGAATCAGTGGAGCTATCAATGAATCTTTCAGCGAAAATCCTGCAGTTCATGATTGGACGCTTGCCGGAACTTCGTGGACGCAATCCTCAGGTCAAGTCTCTGGAACAGGTTCAGTGACATCACCAATCTATCGGATATCAAACGGATTTGGTGCACTCAAGACTTCAATTGTTGCAACAGGTGCGCCAATCCTGGAAGCCAACGTCGATGACAAAGGTTGGCAATCCTATCCGTTGGAAGGCTACTCGACCCTCGACGAGATTGGAACAACCATCCAATTCCGATTCCAATCTTCAGGTTCTTCGTATTCAATCGACTCCTTCGGCGTTGATACAGTCCGCTCAATTCCAAACATGGGTCTTCGGCTTGATATCGGAGCAGATGGAGTGTCGGATTGGGGCTATGATAGCGATGATGCCGGAAGTTTCGGTATGCAAAACCGTCTTGCAAACGGAAAGGTCTGCCAAACACTTGCATCAACACCAAGTTTAGCAAGCGTCTTCGATGTTCTCTTACCGCTCTCAGGGATCGAACAATTTGGGTTCACAGTCTCTGCTAATTCTGCAATGCAATCACCGTACATGAACATCAAAATCGCTGGCTCCGATGTCACCAATCGAGGGTTTACAAATTTCCAAACCGCACAATACATTGAATTCTCCCAAAGTGAACTAAGTGCACTCAACAATGCACTTTCGAATGCGGCCGATGATCGAGGAATACTTGGCCTACCAATGGCACGTGTAAGCATTACCATCGGATCTTCGCAATCGAGTTCAGATGTATCGCTTTGTGGTATTTTTGCTCCGTATGATGCCTCTTTGAATCTCAATCTTGCAGCAACCTCACCCCTTGTTCAATCCTTGAACCAAGAATTGGTTGACGTCATCGCTCAAGGTGGAGTCAAAGAGGTTCGTATTCCTGTACGGATGCTTTCTTCAGGTTCAGTGAAAATGACGGTCAACAGTGTTTCATCTTCTCCAACTCTCAATCCAGTCTCAATCACAATCTCTCCTCCTGTCGAGACCCTTACTCCATCGACGGATTGGATCACCGTCAATTCAACCTTTGATCTGACTCCTCTCGGCGTTACCGATGCGGAAGCATACATCAAGAACAACGGCTGGAGCATCGATTTCAATCTGCGTGGTCCGAATGGTCAATCAAAGATTCTCTGTCCTGCGACTGTCCTCCCCCTGACTGGTCTCGAAGTATCAAATTGTCAGAGTTCTGGTTTTGCCTTGGGTTGGAGCGACATTGATGCTAACGGTGAAATCAAGATGATCGCCTTGAATTCCTATATTCAGTTCGTTCATACCTTCCAGATGCCTGTGAGTTGGAACGATGAGTCGTACGCTTCGTTGAATGTCATGCTGGTGAGTCCAACTGGTCCGACACTACCACTTAACCACGTCTTTGGGCTTGGTCATGCAAACGGTATCGAAAACGATGTTGCGCTCAAGCGATTTACAATCGAGTCCCAATCGGGTGTTGAAACCGATGCATCTTCAGCTTCTCTCGTCCAAGGTACCTTTGTGACCGTCCATGCTTACCTCGGATTTGAAGGCGTTCGAGATGCTGTTCCTCGTACAGGACAGGCTCAAGTCCGCCTCCTCGTCGATGGTCAGGACAAAGGTTCGACGAACTTGATCGTCAATGGAATTGCTTCCATCATCTACAATGTGCCTTCAAGTGCTACGAATCTCGAGATGGAAATTGAATTGAATCCCGTGGTTGGTCAAGGCATCGTTTACGAAGTCAGTCCAATTGCCAACTTTACAATGGATTCGATCGCTCCAATGCTCATTGGAATGGATGTGGATACGTTTGATCATCGCGATGCTTCGCCATCAACTGAAATCAATTTCATTCTTGGTGACAGTCCTTCATTGCCTCACCATGCCGAAGCTCATGTCTGGTATTCATGGGCTGATGATTCCAATTCAAACGGTTTGATCGATGAAGGTGAAGCAAAGATTCTGCCGTTGGCCAAGCCCGACGACTTACTCGCAACAATTGGTGAGTATACACTTACTATGGATACATCTCAAGCACCTGATGGTGAATTTGTCCAAGGATGGTTGTCTGTTGCAGACGGTGCTGGTAATGTAATGATTGAAGGTGGTAGCATGAGCACTCCGCTGTTCAACATCCAAATTCGTTCTGATGGAACTCCATCGCTTGGGACTGAGTTTGACCTGATCTGGGGCCAATACGGTGATGGTTGGTTGCATCCAGGTGAAGCTACGCTCCTGCAGATTCCTGTTTGGGATATCAACGGAGTCTCAGACATTGAATCAATTGAATTGAATCTTGGTTCAACTGAATCCGATTCTGCAATTATCTACTGGTCTTCAGAAAATGGACAATGTTACAGCAATCACGTATACATCGATGTGGAATCGTGTATGATTGACGATGGAGGCGGTATATTCTCAGAGCAAGGTGCCTTTATGGTCAACTTCAGTATCGAATGGGGTTTTGACCCAGATCCTTCCTTTGTCCGTATCCCTACAATCCAATTGACTGATCGACTTGGACAAAACGTGGTCGTTCCTTTGTATGATGCTACATGGCAATACAGCGGTGAGCTAACCCTTGATGCAACAAAATCTGCATTGTTCATCGATATGAACGAAGTTTCTCCTGTTGGTGCATACGCCTCAGAGGAATCCATCATGGAGTATCAAGGTGAATTGGTCTGGTATCGTAGTATGCGTACCATTGAGCAGTCGTTGGATCTCTTGATGGAAATTGATGGGCAAGAATCGGTTGTTGAAACCTATGGAAATTTCAGTTTTGCACGTAACGTTCCTGATCAAGCAGGAGAGCATGGTCTGTATCTTTCAATGTACAATCCTCCAAGTGGAGCAATTCTGCGAGGTCTGAGTGACGACCCAGTAACGACCATCTTTGTGGATGACAATGCACCTCAACTGATGGAGATCCGTTCTCCTGTTTCGGAATCTGTCATTCCCGAAAGCGATTGGTCAGACTTGATGATTCAACTTACCGTTCGTGAGATGGAACAACTTGATCCTGATTCACTCGTACTGAACTATGGCATTCACCCCGCAGGTCTTGGGCTCAACGTTGCAGCAAAATATGACGGGCAAGTTGACATGGATTTACTGGGAGGCCGAGCATTCGGTGAACAGGTCCCCATTGCTGCAATTCTCGACATTGATGATATCATCTCAAATTCCGATCGCAATGAACCTCTTGAACTGCGGATTTGGGTCACCGGTCAAGACATGGCTGGAAACCCATTCACTGAAGATTTCAACGACATTGATGCTCCCTTCCACATTTGGGATTTGGAACAACGTGTACCTGAATTCACCTTTGTTGGAGAACCAAGCGTGAAGTATGGTGGAGACAGTGTTCGCGTGGATTCGACAGTTGAAATCTCAGCAGCGATTGTCAACAATGGAAATGCCGATGGTAGTGTCCAAATCGTTTTGGAACTCGTTGAGTCCAACGGTGCCCGAACTCGCGTTGATGCTCGTCAATTGGAAGTTGCTCCGGGTACAACTACTGTCTATGAGGGCTCATGGGTTCCTTCGCGTACGGGTACGATGTGGCTCGAAGTACAGATTCTTGGTTCTGAAACCATGCAGACGCCAACCTTACGAGTTAAGGAAGCAGAAAGCGAAGGATTCCTGGGAACTGTATCGGAAGTGAACCCAATGGTTCTGGGTGTTTTGGTTGTATTGAGCATCGTCCTCGTTGGATTGCTTGTGTTTGGACTTCGACCTGCTCAACCACAGAAGCGAAAGAATCCACGTCTTGCTCAGCGAATGGAGCGTGTTGAACAAACACTTCCTGCAATCGCTCAACAGCAACCTGCTCAAGGTCCATATGGTGCCGAACAACAAGGTGCTGACGTCGGTCAGAACCCTTACCAGTGAATCTGATGGGTTCATATGGAAGTTGATTGACAGACATCTGGAGGGAGTGAGAGGATTGCTGACAGAGTTCGACTCTGAGGAAAGTCCCCTCTCCATAGTGCAAGTGGTTCACAGAAGTGAAAGATCAGAGATGGTCAGGTCAATGGCACAGAAACGATACGATACCAGGTGTGTACAATGATGTTGAAAGACGGAGGTTGCCTGAATGTCGATGGAACGAGCAACCCCACTGGAGCAAGTCCAAATCGTCCCGCTCATGCTGCACGCACAGGGACAGGTAGGATGCTAAGTTGAATGCAATCGCCGAAAGGTAACAAAAAGGGGCTTACTCCTCACTCCCTCCACATTGTACCTCAAATCAGAACAGTTGTTCATATATCTGCTCGGTAAATAACAGTCCATGAGGGCAGTCATCGCATTCACCATCGTCTTGATTTTATTGCAAGGAAATCTCGGTTTTGAGATGGAACAAGAGACGGAGACACACGTTGTAACCGTTGACAGTACCAACCTTCGATTCACACCTTCCACGTTGACCATCAATGAAGGTGATACACTTCGATTTGTTTGGGGTGGTCAAGCACTGCCTCACAACTCTGTTGAAGAAAACGGTGTGTTTGATTCAGGCGATCCTGAACGTGCTGTTGACTATGGTCACGTTTTCGATTACGACTCTGCAGGAACATACAGTTTCTTTTGCGAACCCCATGAAGCGGTTGGCATGACTGGATCTGTAACAGTTGTTGATGTTGAAGCTCCTGTTGATGAGGAACAAAACAACACGATTGAGACATCTACAAGTGAAGGTGAATCTACATCGAACAATGTCCAACTTGGTCTAGCGGTTGGATTGATTGCTCTCCTCGGAGCTGCTCTATGGCGTGCTCGGATCTACGATTGATCTAGAACAGCATCAACTGGTTTCAATTCTGAAGCCTTGGTAATCGTCATATCACCTGACATGTCTCTCCACTGGTCTTCTCCACGTATGAATTCCTTCAGTGTCGTTCGTCCCTTGATGAGATCTCGAACCGTATGTTCTGCAACAAGTATACTCGGTAACAGGAACGAACTGGTGACGAATGCGAAGATAATGAGCAGACACATCAGCATGAAGAAGTTCTCAAGTCCTGGGAAGGCTGCAAGGAATCCAGCAGATATACCTGCAACAGTTGTGATCGTTGTCTCGAAAATAGTCTGACCAGTTTCTTCAATAGAGTGGGCTATTCCCTTTGAATTCTCACCCTCTTCTTGGATTCGATGCATCACGTGAATTGCGTCATCAACACCAATTCCAAAGACAATGGTTCCAATCATCGCTGTGAAGATGTTGACGTTTACGTCTCCGCTTTGCATCAACAACGGTTGCCAAAGAATGACGACTGCAACCGGAACCATTGTGATGATTCCAAGTCGAATCGAACGGAATACAATTGCCAGCACAAGTGTTAGAATCAACATGGTCAGAATCGTTGTTCGAGATTGTGTCTCATGAATACCTTCGTTGATATCAAGTGAGACTGGAAGGCCCCCCGTCAATTTGGACGTACGTGTTTGTTGGAGTTCGGGAGGTTCCGAGAGTATTGAATCGATTTGGTCACGTAGTCCAGATGCAATGTTGAGGTTCATGTACGGTTGATCAACGTAAATCACTGCTTTTGTTTCATCTTGATTCAAGAGCATCGAACGAACTTCGAGCGAGAGTGTATCAAATGCTACGTTGACCATATCTCTTCGAAGTCCTTCCCTTCCGTCAGGTCCAGTTGCTTCCAGTCCTAGCCAGAGATTGCATTCAATCGGGTCGTTGCTTTCCCAGCACTCATCATGCAGAAGATCCCAGAGCGAGCCTTCGTAGAGGACAACGTTATCGGTGAACTGAATGCTTACAGGTACTGCTTTGAGGAAGGTTACGATACTTGTCGTATTGGTACTGTCGACAGCATCTATACGTTGTTCGAGACGGTCAATAGCATCCATAACAGGGAGGTCACGAATGTTTGAGGTTTCATTATCGTTGAATCGATTCGTCGCATCGAAGACAAACATCGACGTTTGTCCACTATCGAATTGTTCAGAGTATTTTGCAATCTTATCCAAGGATTCAATGCCTTCTGGAGCTTCACTTGACCCTGTGATTGGTTCGTTCAATTCATCCAAATTCGCAATACCATAAACCGTTACGCTCGATGAGACAAGGAGAATCACAAGGAAATACCGAATAGGGACTTTCCCTATGTTCTTCCACATACCTGGATTGGTTCTCTTGTGGAATCGCAACATCCATGCTAGAGCAGGGACCAAGATGATCGAGAAGAGAAGTGTCGAGAGGATTCCAACAACAAGGGTAAGTCCAACTGAGCGGATTGGGGCGATGTTGACA
>JACETE010000046.1 GCA_013911465.1 Candidatus Poseidoniales archaeon | reverse complement strand
TTACAAGATTGCAAAGTATTCTATTGACAATTGTATTGTCAATAGAATACTTTGCAATCTTGTAATTATTTTGTAGCCATGCGATATTCAGTGATAGTATGTACTTGAACAAAATGATAGCATTATTGATGATTGCGCTCATGGCGAGCGTTGGCCTAGCTGGTTGTATTGGAAACGATGACGGAGACGACGACGATCTTTCTGTCACGCTGATTGACCTAACACAAGCAACAACAACCGATTGCCCTGATGGTGGGACAACCATCTACACAGGTCTTGATGACGACAACGATGGCGTCCTCGAGACAGATGAGCGTGACTCGACGTTCCATGCATGCAATGGTGCAGATGGTTCCAATGGTGCTGACGGTGCTGATGGCTCCAATGGTGCTGATGGTGCTGATGGTGCTGATGGTTCCAATGGCGCTGACGGTGCTGATGGCTCCAATGGTGCTGATGGTGCAGATGGTTCCAGCGGTGCTGACGGTGCTGACGGTGCTGACGGTGCTGACGGTGCAGATGGTGCTGATGGCGCCGACGGTGCTGATGCATACGCTTGCTGGGATCGAGCAATGCACGATTCACAATATTCCAACGTGGTTGATTGTGGAAACTCAGTAACCTTCCGCCACGAAGATTCTTCTTCTCTGACATGGGTCGAAATTGGAAGCTTCCAGGCTTCTCCTGAAGACTGTGACATGGGCGAAGATGAATGCGAAGGATACGCAGAGATTGTAACATACGATTCTGCGTCCAACACGGCCTTCTACGTGAATGCAGTTGATTCCTCGGTTGACATGATTTCTCTTGCAGACCCACACAACCCTACACACGTACAGACGATTGACGTCTCAACATACGGCGAACCAAACAGCATCGCAATCAGCGATGGTGTAGTTGCGATGGCTGTAGCAAATGGAACAGACGACATGAGCAATGGACACATTCTCACTTACTCCACTGCAGGTGTGTTCCTCAATGCATACGATGCAGGCGTACTTCCTGACATGGTTACCTTTACACACAGTGGCGATTACATTCTCGCTGCAAATGAAGGTCAGCCTAATGACAATTACGATATCGATCCAGAAGGGTCGGTAACAGCCGTAGAAGTTGCAACAGGTACGGTGACACAAATCGCATTTACACAGTTCAACAGTCAGCGTGATTCGCTCATCGATTCCGGAGTTCGATTGTATGCGAACCCAGGTTCTTCTACAGTAGCCCAGGATCTTGAACCTGAATACATCGTTGTTTCAACCGATGACTCGACCGCTTACGTTGCCTTCCAAGAGAACAACGCTCTCGGAATTATTGACCTAGTGGACATGGAACTCGATTCCATCGTTGCACTCGGGACCAAGGATTACTCAGAAGGCTGCTACGACTTTAGCGACCGCGACGATGGCGTTGAATTCGCATGCGGACAACCTGTATTGTCCATGTACATGCCAGATGCAATTGCTTTGTTTGAATCAGGTGGTAACGATTACATCATATCTGCCAATGAAGGCGACGGTCGAGAATACGAAGGAACACCAGGTTACACCGATGAAGACCGTGGTGACGACTTGACGCTCAACTCAACGTATTGGGAAGAGCGTGGCTACGATGCAGCCGCTCAGGCAGAATTGCAATTGGATGAGAACCTCGGCCGTCTCAAAGTCAGCATCGCGGATGGTGATCATGATGGCGATGGACAGCACGAAGAAATCGTTGGATACGGTGCGCGTTCGATGTCTATCTGGAATTCAAATGGAGAATTGGTGTTCGATACTGGTGACCAAATCTCCCACTTGACACAAACGTACGGAGAATACATCAACAGTTACACCGCTTCACGTAATGACGACAAAGGTGCTGAACCTGAAGGCGTTACAACAGGATCCTACGGAGGCACAGATTACGCATTCCTCGGCCTCGAGCGAGCAGGCGGATTCATGGTTTACGACCTTACGAACCCATCCCGTGCAATGTTTGATCAATACGTTACGTTCTCGAACCACGTTAGCCCTGAAGGTTTGACGTTCGTTTCCGCAGCAGACAGCCCAACAAACCAACCGTTGTTGTTGGTGGCAAATGAGGTCTCTGGAACCATCGCTATTGTTAGCCCAGTACACCAAAGCGTTCCAGTCGAACAATCCGAGGACCAACCGTGCTTGGCAACCGACACAGGAGCTCATCTTGCAGTTGATTGTGGTAATCAATTGAACGTCATGGGCGATTCCGATGTTCATTGGAAGGTCGTTGGTGAATACGACAGCGGTCTCGGTGAAGGTGCAAGCGAAATTTCAGCATACGATGCCGGCACACAACGCAGCTTCGTTGTCAATGCTGTTACAGGATCCATCGACATCTTGGACGTATCAAACCCAAGTGACCCTTACCTCGTTCACCGAGTCAGCGTCACAAACGGAGAACCAAACAGCGTTGACGTTCACGACGGAGTCGTTGCCATCGCCATCGCAGGAGACGGCAGTGAAGGAAGTGGAATGAGCAAGCAAGACCCAGGATATGTTCTGTTCATGGATACAGATGGACATGCAATTTCCATGGTCACAGCCGGAGCACTGCCTGACATGCTTACATTTACGCCAGACGGCAACTCAGTGCTTGTAGCGAACGAAGGTGAGCCAAACGATATGTATACAATTGACCCAGTTGGATCGGTTTCCTACATTGATTTGAGTGGAGGTGCAGCCAATGTTGCTCAATCCGACGTAACGCAACTGAACTTCTACTCGTTCGAATCTCAAAATGCAACATTGCAAACAGAGGGCGTTCGAGTGTTTGGTCCAAATGCAAACTTGAGTCAGGATTTGGAGCCAGAATACATCGCAGTTAGTGCTGATGGAACCTCTGCAATGGTTGTTCTTCAAGAGAACAACGCGTTTGCGAAGATCGATCTAACATCCACGCCTCCAACCATTACAGATATTGTAGCGCTTGGCTTCAAGGATTACTCCCTGGGCCAATATGACTTCTCTGACCGAGATGATGGTGTGAACTTTGCAACGTATCAGACAGTCCGTGGTATGTATCAACCAGATGCATTGGACACTTTCACCATCGGAACCGATGCCTACTATGTAACGGCGAACGAAGGGGACGCCCGTGATTACTGGTTTGATGCAGCGGATGAAACATCTTGTCTCGCAGCAGGCGGAATTGAGTTCGATGATGACGATGGATGTCTTGCTTACAGTGAAGAAGTCCGAGCCGATGATTTGACGCTCAACTCAACCATTTTCACTGCTTCATTGACAAACGATGACTTGAAGAGACTGAAGACAACCACAGCGAATGATTGTGGAGATACAGATGGCGACGGGGCTGTCGAATACATCTGCAGCTATGGTGCACGTTCGTTCACGATTTGGGACAACAACGGTCAACTTGTTTGGGACAGTGGCGACCAAATCAGCCATCTCATGGTTTCCCAAGGAGAATGGATCAATGGATACACTCAGAACAGGAACGATGACAAAGGGGCAGAACCAGAAGGCGTCGTAGCTGGCGAGATGTACGGTAACACGTACGTGTTCGTCGGTTTGGAGCGCTCAGGCGGCATTCTTGTTTACGACGTATCTGACCCAACAAGCCCAGTGTTTGATCAATACATCTACTTGCCACACCACATATCCCCTGAAGGACTCAGTTTCGTTTCAGCAGCAGACAGCCCGAATGGCGCTGCAATGCTCATCGTTGCTCATGAAGTCAGTGGTACCGTTGTGGTCCTCCAACCGATGTTTGCTTGATGGAACGCTGATAACCAGCGGGCCCCTAGCAGGGGGCATGGTCGAGAAAGGATTCGTTCCTTTGGCTTGGACAGAACTCCCTCTAGGGGAGATGGAAGAGCGTTCACGCTCGATCTACGAGCAGATGAATAAGCGGCGAACAACACGCCACTTCTCAGTGCGTGATGTGCCGAGGCAACTGATTGAACATGCGATCCTTTGTGCTGGAACGGCTCCCAGTGGAGCGCACCTCCAGCCCTGGACATTCGTGGCGATATCGAACCACGATTTGAAGCAACGAATTCGAGAAGCAGCGGAAGAAGAGGAACGTAAAACCTACCAAGACCGCATGCCTGATGCTTGGAGAGAGGTGTTGCAACCACTCGGTACGGATGCAATCAAAGAGCATCTAACGGATGCACCCTGGGTCGTAGTTCTGTTTCGGCAATCGAAGAGGCTACGATCGAATGGAGAATGGGGTCCAACCTACTACAGTAACGAGAGTTGTGGAATTGCAGCAGGCATGTTCATTCATGCCATTCACCACATGGGATTGGTAACACTTACGCATACTCCATCACCGATGGGCTTCCTTCGAGAGATTCTTGGCCGGCCTGAACACGAACATGCAATGTTGGTTCTGCCAGTCGGCTACCCAGCAGATTCTGCGGAAGTCCCGGATTTACAACGAAAGACGCTGGAAGAAATTTCGGTATTCTTTGAGGAATGATTACTTTCGAAGGCCGCCGCGAGCCCACTGGGTATCGACTTCCAATTCAGGGTGATAATGTGCTCTTTGAACAGCTTGTCGTTGCTGCCGAACTTCATTTGTTGCAATATCGTCTGGGTTGTTGCGTTTCTTGTGCCATCGTTGGACGAGCAGACTAACCAGCACGCTTGGAATGACTAATAGTGGTGCCAATGAAGACTCAAGGTTGAGGTATTCCATTGGTAAATCAAGGATGATGCACGCACCTACATACAACCCAATTGAGGCCAATAATGCCGCTACGATCGGTGGCAAAATGTGCCTGAATGACATGCCAACAAAGAAGGCAATGATCGCTGTAATTCCAGGTAATAACTCACCACGTTCGGGATTGATTCCATAGTTTTTCAAGAGCTGAATACCATTGGATATGACGATAAAAACAAACCCAGTAGCTAGCAATCGAATCGACATTGAAGTAATCATTACCGCAACAATGGCAAAACCCATCGCAGCAAACAATTGAAACCGATCGAGCGTAACAGCCAACCCAAGATCAAGGACAAGGGGATACAGCGTGCTCGCTGAGAGGTATCCAATCGCAGCTCCTGCGATTGCAGTGATCAAACTCAATCGGCGGTAGCCTTGAACAAACAAATAGAGAGATAAAATGACAATAGGAATGGCGGTAACGTAGCCTCCTTCCACGATTTGTGTGATGACTGTATCGCGAATATCGTCAACGTTTGGAGCGTCATCTGCCATAGTACTCATGCCTCCGATAGCAAAACAGAATGTCAACTTGTTGGAAGAAGTGGTGCAGAGGGCAGGATTCGAACCTGCGAACCGTTACGGACTGGGACCTCATCCCAGCGCCTTTGACCAAGCTGGGCGACCCCTGCAGCAGAACAAACGGTTACACTCGCGTATATCAAAACCACGACGGAATCAAATGACTAATATTTACTCCTAACCTAGGCTATAGGCCTATATAGGCCAATGAATATTCATGTGGGGGGAACTATCCTTTAGGCTGCTCTGGATAGCGTGAGGGTATATACTTGGAAGCAAACGAGCACTACCGGGCGCTCTTTCTCTCCGATTGGCACTTAGGCCTCAAAGGGGTCCAATCTTCAAAACTCCTTGCCTTTCTAGAATCGCATGATGCAGAAACGATCTACCTCATCGGAGACATCATTGATCAATGGGTTCTTGGTCGAAAATGGTCATGGAATCAAGATTGTGACAACATTCTACGAAACCTCATCGCAAAAGCAGAGATGGGTGTCAACATTGTTTACATTCCAGGGAATCACGATGACAGTTTCCGAAAATGGGCCAACACTACGATCAAGGGAATCTCAATCAAACAAGATGCAGTCCACACGACTGCCGATGGTCGTAAACTTTGGATTCTTCACGGTGATGAGTTCGATTTGTTCATGAGGCAGAGTAAATTGCTCTGCCATCTCGGTCACTACAGTATCCAGATTTTGATGAGATTAAATCGACCAGTTGCATGGATACGTAAAAAATTACAACTAAAACCATGGTCGTTAGCAACGGCAGCACGGCGAACGTTTCAAAACAGTTCCAAAACGTTCCGGCGATTCGCACAAACGATCACAGAAGCAGCAGCTCGCCGAGGATACGATGGTGTGGTATGTGGACACATTCACAAAGCAGAATTCAAACTTCTCAACGGTATTGAATACTGGAACGACGGCGACTGGGTCGAATCCTGCACTGCTGTCACGGAAACCATGGATGGTACGATGGATATTCTACACTTTCAGCCTACTGATTACACGGTAAATGCATTGCGCTTGCGAGCTAGCCAACGATTTAAAGAAATGAATCTCTCCGACCAAGATTCACTTGATGTTCAACTGCTTCAGGAGGCCTTCCTGTGAGAATTGCATATGCATTGGCAGGTGAAGGACGTGGCCATACGGTTCGAGCATTAACGCTTGCAAATGGTCTAATTGAACGAGGGTATGAAATTACTTTCTTCACTTGTGGGGACGCCCTTCAATTGCTTCGCGATGAGTTTGGTGCGGATTCAGTGTTTCATCTTGAAACGCCCAGGTTCGTCATACGGCGAAACCGTGTAGCGTACATCCGGACTGGTCTCGCAACGCTTTCCTTTTTTTGGAAACAACGTCGACGAAGGAAACGAGTTATTGAGCAATTAAGGGACTGGAAACCTGATGCTCTTATCACTGATTTTGAACCCACATTTTCTGGCGTTGCAAAGCGACTCGATTTGCCATTGATTTCTTTCAATTCCCAACGCTTCTCACTCGACGCTCAACTGGATCATATTCTCAATCGAAGGCAGCGAATGAAATTGATTCCAATCAAAGTTATGTGTCGCTTTTTTGCTCCAAAACCCAATCTGAGTTTGATATCCAAAGGATTTAATCTTCAACCAAATAAATCAAACGCACGAATTCTTGGACCAATGCTAAGGCCGCAATTTCACCCTGATGCATGGACGCCAAAGGGTACACATGTTATCGCTTACTTGAGGACCAGCGTACTTCACCATTTACCCGCAATCTCTCAGCATGCAGAAACGCATGGTCTGAAATTGAAATTGTACGGACATTACCCTGAAACTGTCCCCGATAATGTGGAATGTTGTCCTATCTCCAATGAAGGATTCATTCAGGACATGCTCACTGCTGATTGGATGATTCAAACCGCAGGTACCCAACTGCTTGGGGAGGTAGGATGTATTGGGATTCCGTCGCTTTGCATCCCGGAGCCTGGACAAGTCGAACAAGAAATCAATGCAGCACTCGCAACCAAAACCTTCCCTCACGTTGCAGTGCTTCATCCGAAACGAACTTCCGTTGAGGATTTGGATGCGGTTCTTTCAAGAATTTCAACAAATTCAGATAGGCCGATAATCAGAGATGGTTCAGAAGAAGCCTTACTGATGATCGATAATTTCCTTACGGATGCAACGATATCCTCTCCGCTCTTGCCAACATCTGGGTTGCAACTTGAAACAGAGGAGAGGCGAAAATCCTACCTCAATTGATCAAGGTGACTCGCGTTTGAAATTATTCCTTGATGGGTTGCAACATGTCCTCTACGCATGGTAATGTATATTCCCAGACCTCAGAGTGGACTTCGGAAACGGTGTTCCTTGTGTGTATAATCGGATACTTTTCTTGCTCAGCATGGCGAATAAACGCTGCGCGTAGAAGTTTCTGGTATTGTAAAAATGAGTGGGTGATAGAGGGCGACAACGCCATGTCTGCTCCGGCTTCGAAATGATTTAGCTTCGTTAGGGAATCGTTGTACATCATCCTGTTGAGCAAACGTCTTCCGCCTGCTTGTAAGACGATAGTAATATCCGGCTTGCGCATGTTCTTGTACAGTCCATTAATCCAATTAGAATCTCCTCCACGTATCGATTCTCGAATCAATGGTGTCAGCGTGTACCGATCTGCAATCACAACAAAGCCCGCGGCGAGAAGAGGCTCGATTTCGTGGATATACTGGTCGTGCAAATCTGTTGCATACAACAGTGCGCGCGTCCTCCAGTTCAGTTGGTGAAGGCCCGGATTCGAACTCTTGATGAGTGTGCCGAGCAATTCAGAACGAGCGAGTCCAACGATTGAAACCGCAACACCATGCGCTTTGAGTCGTTCGCTTAACAAGCGAGCATGCATGGATCGACCAACATGATCCGGACCTTCGATAACAATCAATTTCCCTCCCAGATTCATTCCTCTCTCTCCTCAAATGCTCCCCAATCGAACGACGACATGCGTATCATTTCTGCAAGGCGATCATTTTCATCAATAGGCTCGATTGCACTCAGATTCACAAGTTGGCCAATGAGTTCTCGAACCCTTGTGTGCACTTCTGTCACCGTTCCCATCGCATCAACGCGAACAATTCGGTCGCGCTCAACCAAATCATCGTAAATGGATTTTATTTTGCCCTGCAGAATCTTGTAGGATTCAAATGGGTCATGGGTCCACCCCATATCCAAACCAGCCTCGTAGAATTTCAAACTCGGTCGTCCGGCGACGATGCGGTCGTAGCCCACTTGGGGTGGAATATCAAAATACAAGGTTAAATCTGGTTCTCGGGCAAAGGAATAATTTGATTCAATGATATCTGCGCTAACTCCACGCGCTCCGTCTCGTGCGAGGGCAGTAAATTTGTAACGATCGCAAATGACAATACCACCAACCTCCAACATGGGCTCAATTTGCTTACTCCATCGATCTGCGAAGTCTGCAGCGTGGATGAGATGAAAGGTTAGCGGCTTCAAACGCTTTGAGTCCTTACCCGCCTTGGTTGCAGCGGCAACAACTGGACTCGAATTCCATTCTGTATGGTGAACTGGTAAACCAAGGGCTCGAATCCAATTGTAGAGCAATATCGCTTGTGTTGATTTACCACTTCCATCCATGCCTTCGACGGCAATGAGTAAACCATCTGTGCGGGGTTGTTCACTCCTAGAAACCATTAGGTCATCCTCCGGGATGTTCAAGACTCGATTGGCGAGATTCATATGAACTACTATAGAGACCAACCAATATATAGCTTATTTACGATATTAAAATTTGGTCAAAAGAAAATTGAGCAACAGGTAATTGAACCATCGGCTTCGCGTATTTGGCCCATGTCGAGAATAATTGGTTCAAGTCCCCTCTCCTTCAACGCCTTCACAACTGTAGGGTAGCCATCAGCAACGAGTACTTTCCCATTACTGAAACCGATCGTATTGCAACCGTAGACCTCATCCTCCGGCATCATAATGACCTCACATCCCTCTGGTAGTTCGCCAAAGTCTTCGGGAGTTAGGTACCCTTCTGCAGTGAGGATAATGTTGTCTGTAGGCGTTGAGGAAATAGATGTTAAGTGGAGTGCTTTGTCAGTAGGAATCTCAATGATTCTCAGTTCATGTCCAAGGTGACTCAACAAGTCTCGTAGGGTCTCGATACCCTGTTCATTTGTTCGGTCGGAACGACCGACAAAGAAAATGTCACCGAGGCGAAGGATATCTCCCCCGTCCATTCGGGCATCGCCAAACATACCACACACTTGAAATCCATTGAGTTGGCGAGAAAGGAAATCTGCGATAGGAGGCTGTTCTGCTACACGAGAAGGATGTCCTGGTACTGGGAGCAAGACGTGACCGTCAATGACAATTGCTTGATCCTCAACAAAGATACAGTCTGGATGGTTATCATCAGCAGGAAGAATTGTGACCTCAAGTCCACAATCGAGAAGGGCTTGGACGTAAGCTGCATGCTGTTTTTTTGCAAGTTGAATGTCCGTTGGCCCTGAACCAAAGAAACTCGCTAGAGCCTTGGAGAAGGAGTGAGGAACGGCCCGCATGAGGACACGTTGCTTCTGGTCCGTGCGGACAGTAGCCATGATTGACCGGCCAATCGTCCTCATTTAATCCTTGGCGATGATTAAAAATGCGCCAAAGACCACTGAATTCAAACCTAAGTGCTGATTGGGTTTTGGTATGCGCATTCCTGTACAGGCCGTTGGCCTTATGTTTTTGATGGTCCTCGCACCACTTTCAGGTTGTTTTGGCGAAAATGAAGTGCAGTCTCTTGGAGAATCGTCACTTACAGTGGTTGAATCCGATTCACTTGAGGCCGGAATGTGGCAAACCATAACTCTCGATGCAAACGATGACCTTGCAGTCTTCATTCCATACTTCATTCAAGATCCTGGCTCAATGCGTGCCCAAAACGGTACTGTGCTCGATATGAATTCCGGTGAACAGGTGAGCATCAACATCCTCCTTCCTCCGAGGAACGACAAGGTCGTATTCTTTGTTGGTGATCTTGGGCGAGTTGATTGGCCGATTCGAGAAGCGGACGAATCATGGACCACATGGCTTGAGAATCCGAACAGCGGATCTGCAGTACAAGCAGTTGAAAATCAAGATACTGGTGGAATGTGGCCTTGGTTGGTTCCAGGAAATCAATCTGGAGGCGATGTCATTTCTCTTGTTCTCGAAACAAGCCGGCCGTTCCGTGCTGACCTAACTGAGGAGAACGGAGTAGGGGCAAGCGATGGATGGGTTAACGGCCGAGATGTGTACGACTGGGTTGATTTCATCACCGACGATACACCTTGCGCAACCTGCGGTGCTGATGGAGCAGTAGGCTATCTCGATCGATGGATTGGAAATGCAAATCCTTCCTATGAGCACGCAATCACGTATTTCGAAGGTGTAATGCAGGGTTATGGATTGGATAGGGTTGAAGTTCACCGTTTCCAATCGAATACAGCTTGGGCAGTCAACATCTGCGGATACAAGGATGGTTCAGTTTATCCAGATGAATGGCTCATCTTTGGTGCGCATTTTGACATTGCCCCCCCTGTGGCTTACACACCAGGTGCTGAAATCGGCATTCCTGGTTACGGAACAAGACACGGTGCTTACGACAATGCAGCAGGATCGAGCATGGTATTGACCACGGCTAGCGTCCTTGCAGAATTCGATGCACGCCGAACCATGGTTTTCTGTTTGTGGTCTTCCGAAGAAGAAGGCTTGTGGGGTTCACGTTCCTTCGCGAATGACCTCCCAGACGGAGTTACAGTGAGCAATTATCTGAACCTAGACATGGCCGGTGTCAATTACCCTGGCGATTATGCACTTTCGGTGTATCTTGGCCCAGATGGGACTCAGGAAGCGATTGATCAAGCAGGCATGTATTACCTCGCCGAATGGATTGGTGGAGATGCACTGGATCTTGGTTATGAAATAGATCGTGGAAGAGAAGCTTGGCTTGAAGGTGGAGAGAGTCCATTATGGGGCGACATCTACGAAGATACCGTTGCAATTTACGAATCGCCAACCGCCCGAAGTGACCACGATTCGTTCCAAAACATCGGTGTTGCAACCCTTGGTTGGAATGGTTTAGTGGATGGATACCCGTGCTACCACCGTGAATGCGATACGATGGAGACCATGATTGATTACATGGGTACTGAT